>JBGOTC010000349.1:0-2504 GCA_041476305.1 Terriglobia bacterium | reverse complement strand
GAGGCGTTCCTCGCGAAAGGGAGGATGAAGCCATTGTTGGATACGATGCCGGTGCGCGTGATCCTCAATGAGAATACGGCCTTGCGGGGAGCGGCCCGCGGCGCACTCCTAAAGTCCCCGTGAATTTGACACGCGTCACGCGGCACGATAAGTTAATGAGGTAAGCGCACACTTACATGCGAACGAAGAAGAAACGAGTCGCGGCCCTCGATCGCCGGAAGCAGATCCTCGCGGTGGCGCGGCGGCTGTTCGCCCACCAGGGCTTCCGGGCCACCACCACACGCGAGATTGCCGAAAAGGCGGGAATGAACGAGGCAATCCTGTTCCGCCACTTCCACAAGAAGGAAGACCTCTACTGGGCGGTGATCGATGAGCTGAGCCGGAGCCTGAACAGCCGGCAGGAACTGCAAAGCGTGATCATCGGGCGTGAACTGAAGAGCGGCACCGGACCCGAAGATGATGAGGAATTCTTTGCAAGCGTGGCGCAGGGAATGCTGGACCGCTCGCGGCGCGAGCCGGATCTGGGGCGGCTTTTATTCTTCAGCGCACTGGAGCGGCACTCACTTTCGGGGCGGTTTTTCCGGACTTATATCGTTGTGTACTGGGATTTGCTGGCGAAGTACATCCGCCGGCGCATGCGCGCCGGGGATTTCCGGAGCTTTAATCCCGTGCTCGCCGCGCGGAGTTTCATCGGCATGGTGGGCCACTATATTTTGATGCAGGGTCTGTTTGAGGCGAGGAAATACCAGGATTATGACGACCGCCTGGTTTGCCGCACGCTGGCGCGGATCTGGCTGGGTGGGATGCTGGCGAAAGGCCGCGCGCCCCGCAGGAAAACCTAGGACCCGGAATCACGAATGGATGCGCGAAGTCTTGCGACGAGGGCGGAATTGTTTTTACGGGGAAAAATGACGCTACGGTTTCATTATCGGCTCCACCACAATCCGGCGCTATTGGCGGCCGGCCTTCTTTTGTTTGCTCCGGGCTGTGCACGGAAGGAAATTGCAGCAGGCCCGCCGGCAGCTGTGCCTGTCCGCGTGGCGATGTCTGAAGTTCGAAACGTGCCGGTGCAGATCACGGCCATTGGGAACATGGAGGCGTATTCCACCGTTTCCATCAAGCCGCTGGTTTCCGGCACGCTGGAATCCATCCATTTCGCGGAGGGGCAGGACGTCCGCAAGGGGCAATTGTTGTTCAAGATCGATCGGCGGCCATTTGAAGCGGCGTTGGCGGAGGCGACAGCCAACCTGGCCCGCGATACAGCGACGGCGGCAAATGCGCGCGTGGACGCGGCGCGCTATGCGTCGCTTGCGCAGGAGGGCGTGGTCCCCAAGCAACAGGCGGATCAAACCGCCAGCAGGGCGGACGCCGCGGAGGCCGCGGTGCGCTCGGATGCGGCGGTGGTGGATTACGAGAAGCTCAATCTCGAATATTGCACGATTTATTCGCCGATCGACGGCCGGACGGGGAGTTTTCAGATCAAGCCGGGAAACCTTGTGAAAGCGAACGACGTGCCGGTGCTTATCGTGATCAATCAGATTTCGCCCATTTATGTTGATTTTGCGATTCCTGAGCAAAACCTGGCGGACATCAAGAAATTCATGGCGAAGTCTTCGCTGCACGTACAGGTGACGATCCCGAATGATCCCGGTGCGCCGGAAACGGGGACGGTGACTTTTGTGGATAACGCCGTGGACACCACGACGGCGACCATTCGATTGAAGGCAACCTTTGGGAACCAAAACCGGAGATTATGGCCGGGACAATTCGTCCCCACAGTTCTCACGCTGACCGAGCAGACAAATGCAGTTGTTGTACCCGCTCAGGCGCTGCAAGCAGGACAGAACGGGCAATTTGTTTTTGTGATTGGCGCGGACGGCACCGCGGAATCGCGCCCGGTGGTCGCGGGCCGCACGACAAACGGGTTCACAGTCATCGAAAAGGGATTGAAGCCGGGCGAAACCATCGTCACAGATGGACAGCTGCGCCTTGTGCCCGGTTCCAAAGTTTCCATCATGCCTGCAGCGGGGGGCGCGCAGCAGAATCCCGCGCCGGCGACGGCTGGCGGGCGCTAAGAGCAAACCGGCAATGGACAAGCGCGCAAGAGCATGAACATCGCGGAACTATTTATTCGCCGGCCGGTGGCCACCGCGCTGGTGATGCTGGCGATTCTGCTTTTCGGAGTGGCCGGCTACCGGCTGCTGCCCGTCAGCGACCTTCCCAACGTTGATTTCCCGACGATCCAAGTCAGCGCGAGTTTGCCCGGCGCGAATCCCGACACGATGGCTTCTTCCGTAGCGCTGCCGCTGGAGAAACAGTTCTCCACCATTGCCGGGCTGGATTCGATGACCTCGACGAACATGAATGGCAGCACGCAGGTGACGCTGCAATTCACATTGGAGCGAAACCTGGACGCCGCCGCGCAGGACGTGCAGGCGGCGATGACGCAGGCCGCGGCATTCCTTCCGCAAGGCATGCCGACCCCGCCATCGTTCCGCAAGGTG
>JBGOTC010000348.1:0-2507 GCA_041476305.1 Terriglobia bacterium | reverse complement strand
GGTTGACTATGAGGGCGGCGTCAGGTCATGGGAGGACGGCCACCTGGCGAAGGTGTTTGACGAATCGAGTGTTTACGTCAGACTCAGGCCCTCAGAGAGTGGCCGGGTGTCGCTCGATGAATTGAATACCATCGGAGGATTTGCAGAATACACTTCCAGTAATTCCATAATGCAGAAAGTGAAACCTAAAATCTATCAGATCATCTGGGTGTTCCGGTGAAAAGCTTGAGCATTTCAAACCATTTCGGCTCTCTCACCGAAGCGCAATTCGCGCGGGGGGTCGAAGAACTCACTTCGCGGGACGCGCATCTTCGCGGCGTGATTGAGCAGCACGGTGCGCCGCCGATGTGGACGCGCGAGCCGGGCTTCGCCACGCTGGTTTATCTGATCCTCGAACAACAGGTGTCGCTGGCGTCGGCGAAGGCGGCGTACGAAAAGCTCATCGCCGAAGTGAAACAGCTCACGCCCGGACGATTCCTGAAATTGACGACGCGGCAGTTGAAGCGCGCTGGTTTCAGCCGGCAGAAAATGTTGTACGCGCGCATTTTGGCGAAGGAGATGGCCTCGCGGCGGCTGAAATTGCCTTTGCTTCATGCGATGGAGGATGAAGCGGTGCGGGTGCGACTGACGGCGCTCAAGGGAATCGGGCCGTGGACGGCGGAGAATTATTTATTGTTCGCGCTGCGGCGTCCGGACGTGTGGCCCGCTCATGATCTGGCGCTGCAAATTGCGGTGCAGCAAGTGAAGGGGTTGCGGAAGCGGCCGACGCCGGAAAAATTGGGGAAGATGTCCGAGGCGTGGCGTCCATGGCGCAGCGTGGCGACGCGGATTTTCTGGCACCACTATTTGAGTACGCGGAGGAAGAAGGATTAGGTCGTGCCCTCCCTAGACTAACCGAATGGATGGCCAAGGCGATGGAAGGACCCACAGCTAAAAAGAAGAGGACCCGTTGTCGGGGCAATTCGGGCGACGCGGGTAGCGGGCGGGTCTGAGACCCGCCCCTACAAGAACCGTCCGGAACGACCAAGGTCGTTGCCTCCCAGAGAGTTCGCCTCACCGATCGAAAACCAAAGAAAACCAAGACCAAAGGCTGCCACCCTTAAGGGATGGCGCTACATAAGCAAAAACCAAAACAAATTAGCCGCGGCCGTGGGCGATTTTCGCGGCGTCGGGCGAGCGCATCAAGCGCAGCATGGCGACCACTCCGAGCGCGGGGCCGGGAGCGAGCGCGGCGAAGGCCCAGGCCCATCCGTGCGAGGCGCGCAGGACGGGCACGAGCCAGATGGTCGCCACAGTGAGCGTGAAGCCGATGGCGAGTTGCAACGTGACCGCGGTGCCGACGTAGCGCTGGTCGGCGACTTCCGTGACCATGGCGGAAAATTGCGCGGAGTCCGCGACAACAGGGAATCCCCAGAGGATGCCAATGGCGAACGCCAAGCCGACCGAATGCACCGAAACGAAACCGATGACGAGCGCGCAGGATCCGCTCACCACCATGCACGCGGCAGCGGTGCGCGTGCGTCCCCAACGGTCGGCGAGCGCTCCGGCGGCCCAGCATCCTAGCGCGCCGGCAGCGATGCAGGCGAATGCTTCCAGCGCAGCCTCGCTGTTTATCGCGGCGCGCTGCACAGGAGTCACGGGCATTCCACGCGCGTAAATTATCGCGTCGGCGAAAAAGACAGCGCACCATGTCCACATGGCGTAGAGCTCCCACATGTGTCCGAAGTAGCCAAGCGTGGCGAGGCGCACGCCGCGATCGGCGAAGAGGCGCAGGCCTTCGCGGGGGTCGAACACCGCGCTGGGAAAAGGAAATGGTCCGTCGTGCGCGGCAAATGCGGCGAGCAATCCGCCGGCAAGCGTCAGCGCCGAGGTGGCGATAATCACCGGCTGCCACTGCAAACCGCCGAGACCGTTCAAAAGATGCGGAAGCGCGGAGCCGAGAGTGAGGCCGCCGACCATCACGCCGATCGCCATGCCGCGGTCGCGACGGAACCAGGTGGCGATCACTTTTGTCGCCGGGGGATAGACGAGCGCGAGCGCTGCGCCGGTGGCGAAGCGAAGTGGAAGCGCGCGGGTTAATCCGTGACTTGCGAGCAGGGCGAGATTGAATGCCGCTGCGAGTGCGCCTCCATAGAGCATTAGGCGGCGGGGCGCGAGGATGTCCGCAAGATTCAAAACTGCTGAAATAAGCGCTCCAGCGACAAAGCCGAGTTGCACGGAAATGGTGAGCCACGCACCCGCCGCCGGAGAGATTTCCCAGGCGGCGCGCAACTGCGGGAGCACGGCGGAGGCGGAGAACCAGGTGGTCATCTCCAGGAACGCCGCGGCAGAAAGCAGGGCGAGGGCGGTCCATCGGCCGGCGGGCTGTTCGTTGCCGGGCATTGTGGCGGATTGGTTTGTAACGGCGCCCATGTTGATTGGATAGCGGCCCATTCTGCCAGAAGGCGCGGCCATCGCATAATCAGCCCACGGATTGAGTTGCGGCGGGGCCGTGTTATACTTTTTGC
>JBGOTC010000347.1:0-2560 GCA_041476305.1 Terriglobia bacterium | reverse complement strand
TAGAAAACCGTCATGGCGATCAGGCTCGCCACCGTGTTCGCCGGATCCACAACACGAAATTCGCCGGACGCGATGCCGCGTTCAATCGCGCGCGTGAGCCGGCGGTGCGTGGGGACCAGGTAGCCTTGGGCGATGCCGCTGAGGTGCGCGCCGCGCCGCATGACTTCGCGTTGCACCAGCCGCGGGAAATTCGGATGCTCGATGACGAAATCGAAGTAACCGTTGACGTAGGCGATCAACTCCTGTTGGTGAGAAGAGACGCGGCGGGGCAGGGGAGCGGGCCGGCGAGCGGCCTCGATGCGCGCGCGTTGCTGGGTGAAGAGTGACTCCAGGACAGCGGCGTAGAGTTTTTCCTTGCTGCCGAAATAGTAGTAGAGCAGGGCCTTGTTCACACCGGCGGCGCGGACGATCTGATCGGTGCGCGCGCCGGCAATGCCATGTTCGGCGAATGCCTGCTCCGCGGCCGCGAGGATGCGCTGGGCGGTGGCCGGCCGGCGAAGAGTGCCGGGCGTTCGCAGGAATCCGCGGCCGTGCGCGAAGGACGGTTCCGGGACGTTCTTGTGTGATGCCAGCGGCATAGATGTTTAACTAACCGGTTAGTCTAAACCAGTGACGGACAAGTGTCAAATGCAGTTGAACAGGACAGGAAAAGGGATTCTGCCTCAGGCGCCGAGAGCGCCGCCGGCTCCGGGGGGAAGCTCAATGGCGTACTTGGTGCGGGCTTTTTCGCGGTGGGCCTCGAGAGCAAACCCAATCAGGCGGTCAATCAACTCGCGGTAAGGGACGCCGGTCGCCTCCCACAATTTCGGATACATACTGATGGAAGTGAAGCCCGGGATGGTGTTGATCTCGTTGAGATAGATGCGGTTGGTGCGCCGCTCCAGGAAGAAATCCACTCGCGCCATGCCTCCGCATTCCAGGCATTGGAAGGCGCGGACGGCGTAATCCTGGAGCTTTTTGACCTGCGCGAGTTTGAGCTTCGCGGGAATCACGAGCCGCGTGCCCTCTTCGAGGTATTTGGCCGCGTAATCATAGAACTCGCGGTGCGGAATAATTTCACCCGGAATAGACGCCTTGGGATCGTTGTTGCCCAGGACAGCGACTTCGATTTCGCGGGCATCGAACCCGCGCTCGACAATAATTTTCAATGCAAATTCGGCGGCAAAATCGAGCGCCTTGGGAAGTTCCTCGCGGTTGTGGACCTTGGTCATGCCGACGGAGGAACCCAGCGTTGCCGGTTTGACGAAGATGGGGAACTTGAATTTCTTGGTGACGCTCTTGATGACCGCGACGCGCGAACTCTCCCAGGTGGAACGGGGGATGGCGACAAAGTCCCCCACTGGCAGGCCCGCTTCACGGAACAACCGTTTCTGGACGTCCTTATCCATGCCCACGGCGGAGCCCAGCACGCCCGCGCCGACATAGGGGAGCCCCGCGAGTTCAAGAAGGCCCTGCACCGTGCCGTCCTCACCATAAGTGCCGTGGAGCACGGGGAAAACCACGTCCACGCGAAGGCCGACGCCGGGTTTTTCATCCAGCGGCACCAATGCGGCGACGCTGGGGTCGGCGGAAAGCATTACGCGCCTTCCGGATTTCAATACTTCGGGCAGGAGTTTTTGCGCCGCTTCCCCAACCAGCCAGCGGCCGTCCTTGGTGATGCCGATGGCCACGGCTTCATATTTTTCCGGATCGAGGGCGCGGATCACGGAGGCAGCCGAGACGAGCGAGACTTCGTGCTCGCCGGAGCGGCCGCCGAAGAGGACACCGACGCGAATGCGCTTCGTGGGATTGGGCATGGCCGAATTCAATTCCTTAATTTCCCGGAGTCAAAAACTACAAGATCTTTTTCCCAAGACCGGAGCAGACCATTTCCACGCCCAGCAGAGCGGTCTTGTTGTGGAGGTCAATCACGGGATTGATCTCCACGACTTCGAGCGAGACCATCGCTTTGCTATCGGCGATCATTTCCATGGCCAGGTGCGCTTCGCGGTAGGTCACCCCGCCGCGAACTGGAGTTCCCACGCCGGGAGCGTCCGCGGGATCCACAAAGTCCATATCCAGACTCACGGCGATACCATCGGTGTCGTCGCCTGCAAACTTAATCGCTTCGCTCATCACCTCGCGCAGACCGCGCTCATCGATATCGCGCATGGTGAATACGTGCTCGCCGGATTCCTTGATAAGGCGGCGCTCTTTTGCGTCCAGGTCGCGGATTCCGACGAGGCACACGTTGCGCGGCTCGATGGCAGGATGGAAGCCCACCAGGTCCACCAATTCCGGCGGGCCATAGCCGGTCAGCGAGGCGAGCGGCATTCCATGCACATTTCCGGAGGGAGATGACTCCGGCGTATTCATGTCGCCATGCGCATCCAACCAGAGCAGGCCGATGCGTTTTCCCTGTTTGCGGGCCCAGCTCGCCACGCCTGATTCCGTGCCTACGGCGATGGAATGGTCGCCGCCGAGGACCAGCGGAAGGAATCCTTCCGTGAGCGATTTCTCGATCATTTCCGCGACGCCGCGGCAGGTCTCCGCAATTTCGTTCAGGTATTTGGCGCGCTTT
>JBGOTC010000346.1:0-2646 GCA_041476305.1 Terriglobia bacterium | reverse complement strand
TGATCAGACAGTGCCGGTCATTCTGATCACCGCGTACGGCTCCATCGAAGAAGCCGTGACCGCAATGAAAGAGGGTGCATTCGACTTCATCCAAAAGCCCGTGGACCTGGACCACTTGAAACTGCTGGTGGGGCGCGCGGCGGCTCAGCAGGAGCTGCTCCGCGAGAATTTGCTGCTTCGCGAGGAATATTCGTCGAGGTACGGCTTCCCGCGGATCCTGGGCGAGCATGCCTCCATGAAGGAAGCCACGAATCAGGCGCAGCGCGTGGCAGGGACCGATTCGACCGTACTTCTCCTGGGGCCCAGCGGAACGGGCAAGGAACTGTTTGCGCGGGCCATTCACCACCTTTCCCCGCGGCGCGAACACGCCTTTGTGGCCCTCAATTGCGCGGCCATCCCTGAAGGACTGGTGGAGAACGAGCTGTTCGGGCACGAGCGCGGCGCCTACACGGGCGCGGGAGCGCGCAAGATTGGAAAGATGGAGCTGGCGCATCACGGCACGATATTCCTCGATGAGATCGCGGAGTTGCCACTTTCCATTCAATCGAAATTGTTGCGTGTCCTGGAAGAGCGGTGCTTTGAGCGCGTCGGCGGCACGCAACTGATTGAAGTGGACGTGCGCATCCTGGCTGCGACGAACAAGAATCTGCGCGCGGCAGTGGAAGCAAAAACCTTTCGCGAGGACCTCTATTTCCGAATATCCGCGGTGCCCATCACGATCCCCCCGCTCTCGGACAGGGGCGATGATGTGGTCATGTTGGCGGAATATTTCCTGGAGCGGTTCCGCCGCGAGTTCCGCAAGCCGAACCTGAAGTATTCCGCCGAAGCCATGCAACGACTGAAGGAATACTCGTGGCCGGGAAATGTCCGCGAATTGCAGAATACGGTGGAACGTGCGGCAATCCTGGTGGACGGGGAAACCATTGATGCCACAGCGTTGCAACTGCCTGCGTCGCGCCCGGGCAATGCGGAGATTCCGGCGGGAATGCTGAATGAGGAATTCCAGTGGGAAGGTACGCTGGAGCAAATCAGTTCCCGCGCCGTGGAAAGGGTGGAGCGGTACAAGATTTCGGAAGTCCTGCGCGAGTGCAAATGGAACAAGAGCCGCGCGGCGGAACGGCTGGGAGTTTCCTACAAGACGTTGCTGAACAAGATCAAGCTGCTAGGCCTGGAAAGCTAGGTCCTGCAATTCCGAGAGCCGCCGAGTCAGGGTTTCTTGCCGCGGTGCAGAGCAACACTCCCCCCCAACCAGAGTTCAAACCCAGAATTGCGAAATCCCACCGCGGACATTCGCTCGGCCAGACCTTCCGCTGAAGGAAAGTGATCCACGGAATCCGGAAGGTAGGCATAAGCAGTCTTGCTGCCGGAGACCGCCCCGCCCAATCGAGGAACTATCTGCTTGAAATAGAAGCGATGCAGGGCCGGGAAAATCCTTCCGCGGGGCGCGGAGAACTCCAGGATGCCCATTTCCCCGCCGGGACGAAGGACTCGAAAGATTTCATGAAGGCCGGCGTCATAATTGGCAAGGTTGCGGAACCCGAATCCCACCGTCAGCAAATCAAAGCATCCCGCGGGAAAAGGGAGCGAGAGCGCGTCGGCTTCTACGAATCCCCCCACGCGGTTGCCCGTTAGTCCATCGGGGGCAAATTTACGCGTCGCAAGGACGACCATGGGATGGGCAAAATCACTGCCGAAGACGACTCCACGGCTCCTCTGGAGAAGCGCCATCGTCAGATCACCGGTGCCACAACAAATGTCGAGGGTGCGAGAATCCGGGCGGGAGAGGATGTTCTGAAACCGGCGGGCGACACGACGACGCCAGATGCGGTCCATGGAAAACGAGAGCAGGTGATTGAGGAAGTCGTAGCGCGGCGCAATCTCATCGAACATCTTGCGCACGCGGGAAGAGGCGTCTTGTTCCCCGGTCGCGCCGACGGGCCGGGCACCCGGCGTGGATTCCGGCGTAGAGGTCTTCATCAGCGTCTTCTGCCGAGGGCACGCAACTCGGTCCAGGTGAGGGATAGCAAGTCAGCGGGGACTTCTACCCCCATCTTGACGAGCCCAATCCGCGCCGGCAGCACGAATCGCAAGCGGCCGCCGCGGGATTTCTTGTCGGAGCGCATGGCTTGCAGCACCCGCCGCGCATTCACCTGCGGCAACGGAGGCAAGGGCCCGACGCGGCGGACCAACCGAATGATGCGGGCGGCCTCCTCCGGCGGGAGCCCCGCGCAGACCACTGCCAAAAGCGCTGCGGCTATCATTCCCCAGCCAACCGCCTCGCCGTGGCGAAAAACGCGGTAGCGTGTGACTGACTCGAGCGCGTGGCCAAAGGTGTGACCGAAATTCAGGATCTCGCGAAGGCCGGACTCTTTTTCGTCTCGCGAGGTGACACGGGCCTTGGCGGAGACGCAACGCGGTATGACATATTGCAGCGCCGCGGCATTCCGGCGAAGGAGCTTGTCGAGATTTCGCTCCAGCCATTGGAAGAGGTTCCTCTCACCGATAACAGCGTACTTGATGACTTCGTAGAGCCCCGACCGGTAATCGCGGTCTGGGAGCGTCCGAAGTGCTAGAGGATCCACCAGGACAAGGTCGGGCTGATAGAAGGCCCCGGCAAGGTTCTTCCCTTCCGGCAGGTTAACTCCC
>JBGOTC010000345.1:0-2699 GCA_041476305.1 Terriglobia bacterium | reverse complement strand
CCCGCCTCTTCTCCCGGCGATGAATCCATCACTGACGCCACAAATCCGTGCCGCTCCGCCCAGCGCATGTACATCCGGAGCAGCATCTCCGCCCAATCCTGCGATTCCGTGCCGCCCGCGCCGGACTTGATGGTGAGGATGGCGTTGAGCGCGTCATTTTCGCCGGAGAGCAGCGTCGTCGTTTCCAGCTCGGCGACAAATTGGTCCGCCGCGTCCAGTTCGCGCGAAGTCTCCGCCAGCAGGCTTGCGCGCTGTGCCGCGTCGGTCTCTTCTTCTGCGAGGTGGAGATAAGTCTCCATGTCGTCATTGAGGCGCTTCAGCTTCGCTTCCGCCTGCACGCGCAATTCAAGGACCTTGCGCTCCTTCATCACTCCCTGGGCGCGAGCTTGATCGTTCCAAAACTCCGGTTCGGATGCTTTCTTGTCGAGTTCAGCCAGGCGGGCGCGGTCTTTCGAAACGTCAAAGATAGCTCCGCACGAGCGCGATGCGCGACTTCAGCTCGGCGTAGCGTTGCTTCAGGTCTTCAATTTGTTCGATGGCCATAATTCGTGGACTCAATTCCCTTCAAATGCCGCTCTTCCCCCGGAATACGGCGCCCGCCAGGAACAGCGCCGTCGCCACCAGGCACAGCCACGGCACCCACTCCCCCCATCGCGTATAGATCGTGAGGTCACTGCGGTAACCATAGGGAGCATCCAACGCCCCGCGCACATCCGGCGCCAATCGCGCCGCTTCCCTGCCGTAGGGATCCACCGCGACCGTGAATCCGTTATTCGTGCATCGCAACAGCCAGCGGCGGTTCTCGATGGCGCGCACTCGAGCCATTTCCAGGTGCTGCTCCGGCGCGGCGGTGCGCCCGAACCAGCCGTCATTGGAAATATTCACCAGCACTTCCGCGCCGCCGGTCACAAAGTTCCGAACCTCGCCGGGAAATACCGCTTCGTAACAGATGTAGACACAAAAGCGCCGCCCGTCCGGCAACTCTCCAACCTTATATTCCGATCCCGGCTTGAAATTCCCCACCTGCAGAGTGATGCGCCGAACAAATGCGAACTGGCTCCAGGGCAAATACTCTGAAAACGGAACGAGGTGAATTTTATCATAGAGAAACGTTTCGCCCCGCGCCGGGTCGATCAGCGCCGCGCTGTTGAAGGCGTGCCAGCCCTCCCCCGGCTGGGCCTTCCAATCCACCACTCCCACCAGGAACCCATTTCCCGTTTTCTGCCCGATCCGCAGCGCGCGCGCCGCGAACTTCGGGTCCTGCATCTCAAACGGTGCGGGCACCTCCGGCCAAACCACCAGTCCCACCGGTCTGCCGTCGGCTAGCGGAGCGACGCTCAGCCGTTCGAGTTCGTCGACCTCCCCCGCATGCACGTCCAGCCAGTCCGCGGGGAAACTCTCCGGCTCCGGAAAGTTTGTCTGCATCAGCCGGGCAATATGATCAGGCGTTGCTGCCGGGACCCAGCGATCGCCGAGGCCGGCTGCGAGCAGCAGCGCCACCGTGGCCCCAACCCACAAGAGCGCTGGCCTGCGCCGTCCCGCGCGCCATTCCACGATCGCCCAAAACAAAAGCACGTTGAAGAGCGCCACCAGAAAACTCAGCACCCAGACGCCGCCGAGCGTGGTCAATTGCGCGAGTGCCAGACTCCGCGACGCCGTGTACCCCAGCAGGTTCCACGGGAAACCGATGGCCGGAACGTGCGTGCGCCCGAACTCCTGCGCCACCCAAAGGAACGGAGCGGCCACGCACGCGCGCGCGATGCTGCGCTTCGCAATCCACGCAAAGCTCCACGCGAAAAGCATGGGGAACACGCTCGCCGCTGCGACAATCGCTCCCAGCGCCACGCCCGACATCAGCCGGCCCACTCCTCCGTGAACCCGGAAAGTCCCGTAGAACCACGTCAGCGTGGGAGTGAAGAACACTACGCCATAAATGAAACCGCAAAGCGCGGCGGTCCGCGGACGCACGCCGCACACCACCATCATCAAGAGTGCGATGGAAATCCAAGCAGATACCGACGAGCGGAATGGCGAGTAGGCAAACGCGAGAAGCAGTCCTGCGAAGGCGGCGTAGCCCAGCCGCTTGATCCCGCCCCATGGCATGGGAAACTGTTTTGCTTCCGGAGATTTCCGCGCGCGCGCCATCAGCGCTTGACGATCGACTTGAAGCCCTCGTTCTCCAGCGCCTTGCGCACCGCCTCCGCCGATTTCACGTCCGCGTAGGGGCCCACCTGCACGCGGTAGAAGTGGTCCCCGCTCGGCGGCACCACAAACGCCGGAAAGCGTTTCTTCTGCAGCGCGCCCGCCATTTCCAGCGCATCGGACTCCTTCGTCAGCGCTGCGACCTGCAAGAGTATCGCGCCGCGCGGGATCAGCGGAGCATTCGTCGAATTGCTGGGCGGCTTCCCACTCGATGGCGCAGGCTGCGGGCGCGTGTTGCTTGCAGCCGGCGGCTTCGCTGCGGGTTGCGCCTTATTCGTTAACGGCGGTGAAGTCTTTGTGGCAACAGGTGGCTTCGTTGCAGCATTCGCCGGTGGCTTTGTCGCAGGAGGCGGCGCACTCGATGCAGACCCACTATTCGCAGGCGGCTTCACCGGAGGTTGAGAAGTCGGCTGAGCGGTAGGCTTCACGCCCGGCGTCCCCGGCGCATCAACATCCGGCGAAGGCTCCGTCGCCCGTGCCTGCGTGACTCCCTGGTT
>JBGOTC010000344.1:0-2712 GCA_041476305.1 Terriglobia bacterium | reverse complement strand
GCCCGCCTCCGTTTCTGGTGCGGGAATTGCGTTCGAGTTCAAGGCTCCGCGACCGAATCTGCTCCTGGAACTGGCCACAGGCCGGAGTTTCATTTTCCATGCGACGCCGGAGACAGTGTTTGGGACCGGAGCATTCCGGATTGCCGAGTGGCAATCGCAGAAGCGTCTGGCGCTGGTGGCAAGCGAGGAATACTGGGCGGGGCGGCCATTCGTGGACCGAATTGAAATAGCTCTGGGCATTGCGCCACAACAGCAGATGACGGATTTGGAGCTTGGCAAGGCCGATGTCGTGGAGTTGGCGCCGAACCTGCCGCGCCGCGCGACACATACCTCGATGCGGGAGTGGAGTTCCTCTCCGGTGGAATTGCTGGCACTCATTGTGAAGCCACGCGGGGCCGCAGCCTATGATCCGAAATTCACTCAAGCGCTTTCGCTGGCGATAGACCGCGCGGCCATCGTGAACGTGTTATTGCAGCGGCAGGGCGAGCCGGTGGGTAGTTTGCTGCCGCAATGGCTATCGGGCTACGCGTTTCTTTTTCCGACGACTCCTAATCTGGAACAGGCGAAGCAAATCCGCGCAATGTACTCGTCATCTCCATTACAGGCGCTGGGTTACGATGCCGCCGATCCGTTGGCGTTGACGATTGCGCAGCGGATCGCGGTGAACGCGCGCGACGCGGGAATTAATTTGACAGTTACGCCGGAAAGCACGGGTGGCGCGCAGAACTACGCTGATGTGCATCTAGTGCACTGGCGGATTCAGGCGCCGGACGCGCAGCAGGCACTTCGGGCTATGCTGGTGCAGGTGGAGGGCGAGGAGACCGGCACGGCGCTTCCCCTCGACACCGCCGAGCAACGGTACGCGGCAGAGAAGACAACGCTCGACAGGGGAATAATTATTCCACTGGCGTTTCTTCCGGAGAATTACGCGGTGGGCGCGCTGGTGCGCGACTGGATGCCGCCGCGCTGGGGCGGGTGGCGGCTGGAAGATGTTTGGCTGGATGTGGCGCCGCGCGGGGCGGAATCCGCGCCGGGAGCCGCAGGGGGAAAAAGCGGGCAATGAGTTTTCGCACCAAACTCGCGTTGTTTTTCACTGTGACGGTGGTAGTTGCGGTGACGCTTGTCACGTGGGGCGTGGCCACATACACGCGGCGCGAATTTGAATCGGTGGAGCAGAAGCGGACGAAGGCGCTGGTGGACCAATTCCAACGGGAGTTCGCGCAGCGGGGCGACGAAGTGGTTTACCGCGTGGCGGGGATTGCAGAGGCCCAGGCGACCTACAGCATGGCCATCAACCTGAGCAAGCCGAACGCGGACCCCTCCTTGTACGTGTATGAAGCGGTGGGGCTCGCGGACCAGAGCCACCTGGATTATCTGGATCTGGTTGGCAACGACGGGTCGTTGATTTCCTCGAAGGAATGGCCGGCGCATTTCGGCTACAAGATTGACTGGGTGGCGGGCGACGGCAAGGACTGGAACCAGCGGGGAGCGTTCCTGCACCGCACGGAGATGCCGGATGGAGTGGCGCTCTCGCTGACGGCGGTGCGCGTGGTTCCGGTGGGCGAGAAGAAACTTTATTTTGTGGGCGGCATACAACTCAGCAAGGATTTTCTGAAAACCCTGGCGCTGCCCGAGGGGACGCGGGCGATGATTTACCGCAACCTGCAGCCGGGATTCGATGCGGCGTCGCTGATTGACGTGAACGGGGCGGTGCCGAAGGCCGACCAATTGATGAATTTGATTGAGCGAGTGCGCAAACAGAACTCCGCCGCTGACGGCATTGTGGAGTGGACCAACGAAGCGGCCAGCGCGGAAAGTTTCCATGCCATCCCGCTGCAGGGCCGCGAGAACGAATTGCTGGGAGTGCTGCTGGTGGGGAGTTCGCGGCGGGAGTTGGTGACGCTCGTCAATTTCATCCGCACGTTGGGAGTGGTGGTGGGCGGCGCAGGGATTCTGTTGGGTATGCTGTTGAGCGTATGGGTCTCCGCGCGAGTGACGCGGCCTCTCCGGCGGCTGGCTCTTGGCGCGCGTCACGTGGCGGCGGGAGACTGGTCGGTGCGCGTGGATGTGCGCAGCAAGGACGAAGTGGGCCAACTGGCGCGGGACTTCAATGCGATGACAAAGCAGCTCGTGGAGCAGCGCGACCGCCTGGTGCAGGCCGAGCGCGTGGCGGCATGGCGGGAGCTGGCGCGGCGGCTGGCGCACGAGTTGAGGAACCCGCTGTTTCCACTACAGCTCACGCTGGAGAATTTGCAACGCGCGCGGGAGCAGACGCCGGACCAATTCGATGAGATTTTCGCGGAGTCCACGGCGACGCTGCGCTCGGAACTGGAAAACCTGAAAACGATCGTCGGGCGATTCAGCGATTTTTCAAAAATGCCCGCGCCGCAATTGCAGCCGGTGAATGTGAACGAGTCGGTGCGCAACGCGGTGCGGCTCTATGACGCGCAGTTTACAGTGCTGGGACGGCCGCCGATCACTCCCGAACTTTATCTGGATGAAGGTTTGCCGCTGATCCAGGCGGATCCGGATTTGCTGCACCGCGCGCTGAGCAACCTGGTGCTGAACTCACTGGACGCGATGGCGGCGGGCGGGACATTGACGATCCGCACCGGGCAGCAGAACGGCGCAGTGCGCGTGGAAGTCACCGACACCGGCGCGGGGCTCACACCGGAAGAATGCGACCGCCTGTTCACTCCTTATTACACGACG
>JBGOTC010000343.1:0-2715 GCA_041476305.1 Terriglobia bacterium | reverse complement strand
TCCTCCACGCCGACCTTGCGCTCGAAGACCGAGCAGGCCAAGGACAAGAACGGCAAGACAGAGGACAGCGGAGATGACAGCAATCGCCCCGTCCTGAAAAAGCGCGACGGCACCGATCCCAATCACAACTGATTCAAGACATCTGAAAACAGAAAGGGCGTCCCAACGGGGACGCCCTTTCTGTTTCTCGAATTAATTTCCAAATCCCGGTCTGCTCTCTCGCTCCGATACCATTCCCACACCTTTTTTCTTCAGCTCTTCGGAATAATGTCGCCGGTACAGCAGGTCCCACTCCTCACTGCCTTCGAGGATTTCCTTTTTCTGGGAGGCGATCTTCTTTCTCACTTCCAAGTCCACCTGCTCCTCTTCTTTCAATAGGCCCTGCAGGATGTCCACGATCTTTTGCCGGATGGTGTCGCGGTCCTCCACAAATTCGACGTGCTCGCTTTCCACGAGAACTTTGATAACGGCGTGCGACAAGGTGACGACTTTTCCTCGGCTAAGGCGCATGGGGCTCGATGGGTCTCCGGGTCCGGGCTCGGGTCAACGCAGGATCAACTTGCGGTCCTTGGCAATCTGGGCTTTCACCTTTTTGAACATTTCCTGGTACGAAACGCCGGTGCGGCGCATCTCGTCCGCGTGATCGCTCAGGATCTGCCGCACTTCTTCATTCACGCGTTCCTCCACGGCCAGCTCTTCCGCCATGGTTTGGCGGACGCGCACCGTGATCTCCTCCACGGACGGGGTCTCGATCATCTGCTCGGACACCAGGCGCTTCACCACCTCCTGGGCCATGTAGGTCACGTAATCGCGTGAAAGCAGCATCTCTCTCTTTCGCCGTTGGAATTGGCAGCAAAGCAGTCTACTTGCCGCTTCCAAGAAGTGTCAAGGAATCCCGTGAAATGATGGCGCCCCCTTATTGGAACGCGCTCCATGTTCGATGACATATTTGCAGCAGCAAACATCAACCGCCAACGCTGCGTTGACGCCCTACACGCTCTTCTGTAGGATGGGTCTGGGGCGGTTAGCTCAGTTGGTTAGAGCGCCTGCCTTACAAGCAGGAGGTCGCAGGTTCGAGCCCTGCACTGCCCACCATCAATCCAAGTGGGGACGTAGTTCAGTTGGTTAGAACGCTGCCCTGTCACGGCAGAGGTCGCGGGTTCGAGTCCCGTCGTCCCCGCCACTTTTCAGGATTTGATGATGGGCCGGAAGACCGGCAGCGCAATCCTCATTCCCGGAACAAAATCCATTTGCACTCCGGCGGATTTCCAACGCGAAAATCTATTGGCTGACGAGATAGATGTCGCCGGCGGCGTCCACTCCACCCACATCGCGCATGCTGGCGCGCAAGGTGTAGCGGCTGCCGGGATGGTAGGTCTGCAATCCGAACATGTAATCGTTTGAGCGTTGGCCCCAATCCGTTGACGCCGAGCGCGTGATGCGCTGCACCACTTCCCCGTTTTCTCGCAGCTCGATCCATTCCACTTCCGTGTGTCCGCGCCCGCCGGTCTGCAGAAATGCGGCGTCGTACTGTCCCGGAGCAGTGATCGCCGCGGTGACGTCCCATTCATGCTCTGTGAATTGGGCAACCGCGTCCCCCGGTTTCCAATGGGCAATGGGCGCCGGCATCGGCGTCAGCGGACGAAACCGCACGTCGAGAATTTTCATTTTTTCGAGATCCGGCTTCAAGCGCGAAAGGAAATCAGCGTAATTTCTCGATTCCTTGGGCGACCACACCGCCTCCGCCAGCGCGCACAGCCGCGGCCAGGCCATGTATTCCATTTGCCGGGGGTGGGGGATGAACTCCGACCAGAGTTGCGCCTGGCCGCCCAGAATGTGAGTGGCTTCCTGCGCGGTCAATTCCGCCGGCACTGGATCGAAATCATAAATGCGCTCCAGGGGAAGGAATCCGCCAATCGCGAGCGGTTCCAATCGCGGCGCCACCCACTGGTAGTAATCAAGGTAGGTAAATTGCGTCGGGGCCATCACGACATCGTGGCCCGCCCTTGCCGCGGTCACGCCGCCGGCCATCCCGCGCCAGGACATCACCGTGGCGCCAGGCGCAAGCCCGCCTTCGAGTATTTCGTCCCATCCGACGAGCCGTCGCCCATGCGCTGCGAGGAATTGGTCCATTTGCCGCACAAACCAGCTTTGCAACTCGTTCTCATCTTTCAGGCCAAGCTCTTTCATGCGCGCCTGAGCTTTTGGATTGGCGTGCCACGGGCGCTTGTCCACCTCATCGCCGCCGATATGAATGAATTTGCTGGGGAAAAGCGCCATCACCTCGGTCAAGACGTCTTGCAGAAAATGGATAGTCGAGTCATCCACGTTGTAGTTGGAATCCCAGCCGATGGTCCCGCTGCTGGAGAAAGTCGGATTGTAGGTCAGCATGAAGGAAGTATCGCCGCCGCTCTCCGCGATCTGCAGCCTGTTCCCCACTTCGGGATATGCCGAAACAGCCGCCGCGGAATGTCCGGGCATTTCGATTTCCGGCACCACGGTAATGAACCGGTCCATGGCATAGCGCACCACTTCCCGGATATCTTCCTGCGTGTAATAGCCGCCCTGAGGCAGGCTCACGGGGGCCATGGGCTGCACAAGATTGAATGTCGTGTAGTCCGTCTTTCCACCCACCAACGCCAGCCGCGGGTATTTCTTGATTTCGATCCGCCACCCTTGATCGTCCACCAAGTGCCAGTGAAATACGTTCAGCTT
>JBGOTC010000342.1:0-2717 GCA_041476305.1 Terriglobia bacterium | reverse complement strand
GGTCGCGCCGTTGGCCAGCGGGCCGTAGATGACGTAGGAGTGCCCGGTCACCCAGCCGATGTCCGCCGTGCACCAGTAGACGTCGCTCTCCTTGATGTCGAAGATGTAGTGATGCGTCGTCGCCGTGCCCACCAGGTAACCGCCTGTGGTGTGCACGATGCCCTTGGGTTTTCCGGTGGTGCCGCTGGTGTACAGCACGAAGAGCATGTCCTCGGCGTCCATCGGCTCGGCGGCGCACTGGTCGGAGGCGGCCCCCACCAGGTCGTGCCACCACAGGTCGCGGCCCGGCTGCATCGCCGCGTTTGCGGCGGCGCCCACGCGCCGCACCACCACCACTTTTTCGATGGTTGGCGTTCCCGTCAGCGCGTCGTCCACGCTGGCCTTGAGCGGCACGATGGCGCCGCGGCGCCAGGCTCCGTCGCAGGTCACCACCACCTTCGCTTTCGCGTCGTTGATGCGCTCGCGCAGCGCCTCCGCCGAAAAGCCGCCGAACACGACGCTGTGCGGCGCGCCGATTTTGGCGCAGGCCAGCATGGCAATCGCCAGCTCCGGCACCATGCCCATGTAAATCGCCACGCGGTCGCCTTTCTTTACTCCCAGAGACTTCAGCACATTCGCAAACTTGTTCACTTCGCGTTCCAACATGCCGAAGGTCAGGACGCGCGAATCGCCCGGCTCCCCTTCCCACACAATGGCGGCCTTGTTGCGACGTGATGAAGCCGCGTGGCGATCCACGCAGTTGTAAGCAATGTTGATCTTCGCGCCGACAAACCACTTCGCCCACGGCGCATTCCATTCGCAAACTTTCTGCCAGGTGGCGAACCAATCCAGTTTTCGCGCTTCCGCTTCCCAGAAACCCTCGGGGTCGCGGCGCGCGCGTTCGTAAATCTCGGGATCGTTGGCGTTGGCCTGCTCGCGGAATTTCTCCGGCGGAGGAAATAGACGGTTTTCCTGCAGGAGCGCGTCCAGACGATTCTGTTCAGGGTTGGTCATCTGTCGGCTCCGAGACTTCGCTCATAGAATCGAAAATGCCAGTCACCGGGATGCGAGCCATTCTACGTTGCAATTGCATGAACACCCAAGGGGGAAGCATGGGCTGGATCTCACCGATCTCGGCGCCATCGACCATCAATCTCCTGACAGCTTTTCACGGAGCAGGTCATCAATGTCGGATATCTTGTCGCCGAGCAAGTTCAGTTTGCGCGAGAGTCCCTGGATTTCCGATTCCGCGCGGCGGTTGACGTCGTAATCGAGCTCGCCGCGCAGGCGGTCCTTCGTGTCCTGGCGGTTCTGGCTCATCATAATCACCGGCGCCTGAATGGCTGCGAGCATGGAGAGAAACAGATTGAGCAGGATGAAGGGATATGGGTCCCAGGCGGAGCCGCGCAAGAATACATTTGCCGCGGTGTACCCCAGGATGACCGCCGCGAAAGTAATGATGAATCCCCAGGAGCCACCGGCCCGCGCCACGGCATCGGCGATTCGCTCGCCGAAGGTGGCCTTGCCTTCAATCATGTCATTGGGATTGCGGCAGGCGCGTCCGCGAATCAATTGCTGAGAGGCGTGGAACTGGCGCCCGAGCACGGTCAACATGTCCATTCCGGAGTGCGGCTTCCGCTGGATGAGCACCTGGATGTCATCGCGGTCCACTTCAATGCATTCAGTCTCTTCCATGGCCACGGCGTTGGTCTGATGGGGCGTTTGTTCGAGCATGGAAGCCATGCCGAAGAACTCGCCGGTTGAGGGCGTATCCACAATCACTTCCTGGTGGTCTTCGTCCACCGTAGTTACCTGCACGACTCCCGAGACCATCACGTAGGCCCGGCCGCCCGGATCACCCATCTTGTAGATGCGCTGCCGTGGTGCAAATTTCCTCAGGCTGACCTGTCCGGCCAGCACGGCTCTTTCGTCATCATCCAGCAGGGCAAACAGCGGGACATGCTTCAGTGCATCGGCGTCGCAGGACATGGGTCACCTCGTTTGAAGAATAGGGATTGTGAATGAATCCTGCGTAGCATTTCACAAGTCCAGCGCATCAGACAACTGCTGACGGGCCGGTGAAAGCGGAAACCGGGGGACATTCGGCTGCGTCTGGAGTACCATCTGGTGCTCCGACAGGCGGTAGTCGTCCCGTCCGGCCTGAGATGCACGGTGCGCGCAAACCAAAATTTAATTGTGAGGTGAGTCCGTGAAGGCGTTCAAACGTATCTCTCTGTTCGCGATGCTTGTGATTCTTGCCGGAGCGCTGGCGCATGTTGTTTTCGCGAAGCGCGGCGCCGCATCCCGGCCCGTGGCTCTGGGGGCAGCGCAAGGCGGGCGCGGCGGCGGACAGGGCGGGCGAGGTGGCGGCGCGCCCGGTGCGGGCGGCGGGGCAGGCGGCGCGTTTGCCGCGCTGCGCATTCGCAATATCGGCCCGGCGATGATTTCCGGACGTATCCAGAGCATCGCCATGGACCCGACAAACAAGCGGCACTATTTCATCGCCGCGGCTTCGGGCGGCGTCTGGCGCACGCGCGATGGCGGCATCACCTTCACCCCGGTCTTCAACAATGAGAATTCGTATTCCATCGGCTACGTGGCGATTGATCCGAAGAATCCTTCGACGGTGTGGGTGGGCTCGGGCGAAAACAACAGCCAGCGTAGCGTGAGCTGGGGCGACGGCGTCTATCGCTCGGATGACGACGGACGAACCTGGCGCAACATGGGGCTGAAGAACT
>JBGOTC010000341.1:0-2720 GCA_041476305.1 Terriglobia bacterium | reverse complement strand
AGTGCGCGTTTTCAGGACCGGTTCGAACGCTTCCCTTCCCTCCTCATTCGAACACTTCCGCTATTCGAATAGATTATTTAACAGTTAACTCTTGACGCGCATCTAACTCTTAGCTAACATGGCCCATGATCAATCTCCCGGCACTTCCCTTCAGCACAAAATCCATAAAGTCATGTGGCTCATACTCTTACGCAATTCCACTCCCGCAAACTCTTACGGCTCATACTCTTGCGGAAAGATGCGGGTGCCGTCCAACTACTCTGGGCAAGCCACCGGGTCTTGACCTCTGGCGGTGCGGAGTGCACGATGGAACCTCGAGAGTGAATTCAACGTCAGCATAGATGGAGTCTTGTAATCACCGAAGGAGAATGAATGGCGACCGCGGCAGCCACTTCCACGAACGCGCGCAACTTCATTGATGGCCAGTGGGTGGAATCGCGCTCGAAGCAGGTATTCGAGCGGCGCAATCCCGCGAACCTGGATGAGGTGGTCGCGCGCGCGCCGCTCTCCACTCGAGAAGAGATGCGCCAGGCCATCGCAGCGGCCAAGGCGGCATTTCCCAGTTGGCGCGAGACCCCCGCTCCTGTGCGAGGGCGTGTATTGGCGCGCGCTACGACAATCATGGAGCAGCAGAAGGAAGAGCTGGCGCGCCTGTTGACGCGGGAAGAGGGCAAGACGCTGAAGGACTCGCTGGGCGAAGTCCAGAAATCCATCAACATTCTGGAGTTCATGACGGGCGAAGCTCGCCGCCTGGGTGGTGAAACCCTCCCGAGCGAATTGCCGAGGAATTTTGCATACACGGTAAAAACTCCCCTGGGAGTGGTGGGAGCTATCACTCCGTGGAATTTTCCAATCTCCATTCCTGTTTGGAAGCTCGCGCCCGCTCTGGTGGCCGGCAACACGGCCGTTCTGAAGCCCGCGGAGCTGACTCCGCTGACCGCCGCGGCGGTGGTGCGCATCTTCGAGGAGGCCGGACTTCCCGCGGGCGTGCTGAATATGGTTCTGGGAGCGGGAGAAGAAATCGGCGACGAACTCGTGAGCCATCCCGACGTGCGCGCGGTTTCCTTCACCGGATCAAACGACGTGGGGACGATGGTTTATGCAACCGGCGCGAAATTGCTGAAGAAGTGCCAGTGCGAAATGGGCGGTAAGAATCCGCTGATCGTGCTGGCCGACGCGGACCTGCCGCTGGCGGTGGAGTCGGCGGTGTTCGGCGCCTTCGGGTCCGCCGGTCAGCGATGCACGGCGACGAGCCGCGTGATTGTGGAAGAGTCCGTCGCCGATATTTTTGTACAGATGCTGGTGGACCGCGCGCGCATGCTGAAAGTCGGTGACGGGCTGGCCTATGGAATTGATCTGGGCCCGGTAGTGGATGAAAACCAGCTTGCCACTGTGCTGGGTTACCTGGAGACCGGCAAGAAGGAAGCTCGACTGTTGCTCGGCGGCAACCAATTAAAGGGCCAGGGATACGACAAGGGCTATTTCATCGCGCCCACTGTTTTTGATGAAGTGCCGTGGGACAGCGTGATCGCCCAGGAGGAGATCTTCGGGCCGGTGCTTTCCATCATCCGCGTGCCGGATTTTGACGAGGCCATGCGCGTGGCCAACTCCGTGAAATACGGCCTGGCCAGTTCCATTTACACCAATGATGCGACGCGCATCTTCGATTTCATCGACCGCATCGAAACCGGCATCGTGCACGTAAATTCGCCGACCGTGGGCGGCGAGGCGCAGATGCCCTTCGGCGGCATGAAAGGCACGGGTGTCGGCCTGCGCGAGATGGGCCGCGTGGCCGTGGATTTCTATACGGAATTGAAGGCGGTTTATATTGACTACACCGGACAAAAACGCGAGACGCTCCTCTATTAAGAGAACGACTCTCGGCGGCCGCGGCATCCGCTTTGAACTCAAATTCCATGCGTTCACATTGCTGGCCCATGGCGCGTTTTTCTTGATCGTGATCATGCTTTTCGATGCAGCCACTCCGATGGGCGCGGCGGACACGATCACCTGGGAATCCTATCCGCGGGCGATCCTGCGCATTGACGGCGATCCTCCCAAGGTCTGGGGTCTTTACCATTCAACTCGGGGAAAGAAGGACGAGCTGATTCTTTTGCTCTGGGAAAAACGGTTTCTCCGGCTGGACACGCATTTGAAGGAAGTGATGGAGCTCGAGGCCGCCACGCTCACAGGCCAATCCAAGAGACTGCAATCGCCGACTGACGACAAGACGGCAAAACTCCTGCCTTCGGGGGATTGGATTGTCCGCGACGTCGGGTCAGCATTCCGGATTCGGATGATTCTGACGGAAGAAAAACACGAAATCGAAATCAATCTGCCACATTAGAGGATTCACGGCGCGCGGGTTCCTGCTCCGTGCCGCAATAGGGGCAGCGCCCCGGCCGGCGGATAATCGCCGCATCGCGCGGAAAAATAAATCCCAGGAACCAATCCACGCCGACCTGCAACTGCTTCTTGAGTCCCACTAATTTATACAGGTGCATCATGTTCCAAAACAGCCACGCGAAATATCCGCTGAACCGCAAACCCGCCACATTCACGACGGCGTAGTTCATTCCCAGCGAGACCAACATCCCCTGCGAAACATAGCGGTAGGATTCCAGCGGCGTGCCGCGCATCTGGCGCGCGATGTTCCGGGCGACGATGCGCCCCTGCGCAATCGCCACCGGCGCAACGCGCGGCGCATCGAGAGCGGCTGT
>JBGOTC010000340.1:0-2755 GCA_041476305.1 Terriglobia bacterium | reverse complement strand
CGGCAGGTGATTCACGGCACCCGCCGCCTGCACGCCCGGCAAGGCCTCGACTCGCTCCATGAGTTGCTGGAAGAACGCCGCGGGCTTTTGCGGGTCCTTATAGCTTGCGAAAGGAAGCAGGATTCTCATGGTCAGGATATGGTCGGTGCGGAAACCGGGATTCACGTCGAGCAAGCGAACAAGGCTCCTGGCCATCAGTCCGGTGCCGATCAGCAGTACCAATGCCAACGAAACTTCCGCCACCACCAGCGCATTGCGCAGGTGATGGCGGCGAACTCCGCCGCTCCCCTGCGCGTCCCTCTCATTCAGCGAGCTAACAACGTTCGGCTTCGAGCCTTGTAACGCGGGGGCCAACCCAAAAAGTGTTCCCGTGAACATGGAGAGCAGGAACGTAAATCCCAGGGCACGGAGGTTTACGCCCAGAACGTCCGCACCGGGAATTCCGTGAATAAACTCCGCCGGAAAAAGCCGCGGCAAAAGGGCAACCGCGCCAATGGCGAAAACCGTTCCCAGAATTCCACCGAGGATCGCCAACAACAGGCTTTCCGTCAGGAGTTGGCGGACCACGCGCGCCCGCGCCGCGCCAAGCGCCGCGCGGATGGCCAATTCCTTCTGGCGCGCGGCGGCGCGCAACAACATGAGATTCGCAACGTTCGTGCAGGCGATGAGCAGCAAGAACCCCACGGCAGCCAGCAGGACAAGCAGAGCAGACCGGTAGTCCCGCACCGTGTCTTCAACAAGGGGAACCACAACCACTCGGCGGCCCGTATTTGTGCTGGGAAACTGTTTTTCCAATTGCGCCGCGATGGTGTTCAACTGATTGGCGGCGCGTTCCAAGGTGACGCCCGGCTTCAGCCTGCCCACCACCAGCAGGGAGTGCGCCTGGCGGGCCCCGGCGCGGGCCAGATCCATCGGATAAGGCGCCCACATTTCGCCGCCGGTTGGGAAATTGAAATTTGGCGGCATGACTCCCACCACCGTGCGGCTGAGGCCATTCAGCGTGAGAACGCGGCCAACAATCTTTGGATCGGCGCCGTACCGGCGCTGCCAGTAGCCATAACTCAGGATGACTTCCCGGTCTTTGCCCGGTTGCTCTTCTTCCGGAAGGAACCAGCGGCCCAGAATTGGATTCACGCCCAGCGCCGGAAATAGGTCGGGCGAAACCAGGAATCCCTGCACGCGTTCGGGGACTTCAATCCCCGAAACGTTTGCCGTCCACCAGTAATAAAATCCCAGGTGATCGAAAACGTCATTCTGCCCGCGCCAGTCCGTGTAATTTGCCTGCGCGACTTCATTGCGTTCGACTCCCCTGCTGGGAATGGATTCCCAAACTTTCACCAACTGGTCTATACGTTGAAACGGGAGCGGATGGATGAGCAACGGATCTACCACACTGAAGATGGCGGAGGTCGCGCCGATCCCGATGGCCAGCGTCAGCACAGCGACGGTAGTGAACCCGGGATGCTTCCGCAGCATGCGGAGTCCGAAGCGGATGTCCTGAAAAAGTGTTTCAAGCATGGGGAGACCCCTCCGATCGCGATATATTTCCTTGGACTGCTCCACTCCACCGAGTTTTATGAGCGCCTGGCGGCGGGATTCCGCGGGGCTCATGCCCCGCCGCAGGTTTTCATCCACGTGTAGTTGAAGATGGCTCTCCAACTCCGCCGCAAATTCGCGGTCGCGCTGCTCCTTGTGAAAGAGCCCGCCCAGCCGCAGAAACCAAGGACGCAGTCGCCTCATGAGGGTTACTCCTCCGCGGAGAGGAACTTCGCCAGGATCGCCGTGGCTTGCTCCCATTCACGCGTTTCCCGCTCCACTTGTTTGCGGCCCGCGCGCGTCAGCCGGTAGAACTTCGCTTTGCGGTTGTTCTCCGAGAGGCCCCACTCGGACGCGACATAGCCTTCCTGTTCCAGCTTCAGAAGCGCGGGATACAACGTCCCGTAATTGACGATGAGTTTGTCGCCGCTGGTCTGCTCGATGCGGCGCGCGATCCCGTAGCCGTGCTGCGGGCCCATCGCCTCCAGCGTCTTCAGCACCATCAGGGCCAGGGTTCCCTGCCAGACGTCCGCTCGATTGCTCATGGCTCTCCTATTGCTTACCCATAGAGAAGGTATCCCTCCTCCTATGGGAAAGCAATAGCAAAATGACTTGTCTCCCCGGGCGGCTGGTTCACGCCGCGCCGGGGAACTGTGGTATGAAGAACGGGCGCAATTGCAGATCGAATTGGCCACATTCTTAACGAGGCTTGATGAGCGGCGGACAACGAGGATTATTCCCAACAGCGCCGGAACCGGCGAAGCGGCTCTTCACGCTGAGCCCTTCGGAGTTTGGTTTTCTGTGGCAGGAATGCAAACGATGCTACTACCTGAAGGTGACGCAGAAATACGCGCGGCCCGGCATCTTCCCGAAAATATTCACCGTGATTGACAACCAGATGCGCCAGCGCTTTGAGAAGCAGCGCACGGAAAAAGTGGCGCCCGAGCTTCCCCCGGGAGTATTCGATTGCCGCGACCAGTGGGTGCAGTCCGCGCCCATTGCGATTGCGGGACGCGGCACGCTGTGCGTGGTGCGCGGCAAGCTCGACGCGCTGGTGCGTTTCGACGACGGGTCCTTTGCCGTGGTGGACTTCAAGACTTCATCGCAATCGGACCGTAACGTCGCCACCTACACGCGACAGTTGAGCGCGTATGCCTATGCGCTGGAAAACGCCGCGCCGGGGCAGACGAGCGTCCGGCCGGTGCGGCGCCTCGGTTTG
>JBGOTC010000339.1:0-2795 GCA_041476305.1 Terriglobia bacterium | reverse complement strand
GACATCATCAAGGTACCGGACGCCAATCCCGGCTTGCTTTTCGTGAACGGACAGCAAAAACCATTCACATCTGTGAATGTGGTTTGGAACTCTCCGGTGCCCATGGCCGTCAACATGGTCGTCGAAGTGGAATTTGACGGCGTGGGGAATATCGCCGCTCTCACCGCCGTGGACACGCAACATTTTTCCGGACAGCCCATAGGTCAGCCGCCCGGCATCCCGCAACAGGGAACCCAGCAGGCGGGTGGCGCATCCGGTCAGGCGATTGACAACATTGCAGCACGATTTGGTGGCAAGGTGGCGCTCGGCGCAATCGCTGCCCTCTTGCTCGCTTGGTTCGCGTTGCCCGCCGTCAGCGTAAGTGTCGTGATTGTCTCCAAGGGTTTTACTTTTTGGGAGATCTCCGGTTTTGACTTCAACAACCCGCTGTCGATCATGGGGGGAGCTTCAAGTATCGGCTTCTGGGGCCTGCTCGGCCTCATCGCCGTATTTGCGCCGGTTGTCGGTCCGTTTCTGAAGAATCCCAAGGCGAAATTCTTGAATCTGTTGCCGCTTGCTTTCATTGCCGGCACTTGCCTCAGGATCTGGTGGGATGTCAGCTCCATTGCCGCGGAGGCGACCACGCCGGCGCGCAACAGCATCTTCGGCGGTCCCACGGAATCTCCTCTGAAGGGAATGATGGATGCTCTTTCGCTCAGCTTCGGCGCCTATATCCTGGTGCTCGCCGCGGTTGTACTCGCCGCGTTTGCGTTCAAGAGCAGGGCGCAGCATTCCCAATAGGCTCTCGCGGAACGCGGCATTCTTTCGAAGAGAGAGGGTGCCGCACCCGCTCTCAAACCAAAGCTCAATACGCCCAGCGCAAAAGCACGCTTCCGGTTGTAAATCCAGCGCCGACGGCAATCAGCAGGACCAGGTCGCCTTTTTTCAATCGTCCGTCGTCGAGGGCGTCACGCAACCCCAGTGGAATCGTCCCGGCCGTGGTATTCCCGTAGCGGTCGATGTTGACCACCACTTTCGCGTCTTCCACTCCCAGCCGCTGTTGCATGGCCTGGATGATTCGCAAATTTGCCTGGTGGGGCACGACGAGCTTCAGATCATTGTTGGTGAAGCCGTTCCGCTCAATCATCATGACGGCCACTTCCGCCATACGCCGGACGGCGTATTTGAAAACCTGCGATCCCTCCTGGTGGACAAAATGCATTCTCTTTTCCACGGTCTCCTGCGTGGCGGGGTGCAGCGATCCTCCCGCGGGCATGTAGAGATTGCATCCTCCGGAACCGTCGACGTCGTGGAAGAAATCCAGAAAACACTCGTCCTCGCCCGCGGGTTCGAGCAAAACGGCGCCCGCGCCGTCGCCGAACAGGACGCATGTGGCGCGGTCCTTGAAATCAAGAATGGAGGTCATGATGTCGCTGCCGATGACCATGACTTTCTTGTGCGTTCCGGCGCCCACAAATTGAGCGCCAACCGTCAGGGCGTAAAGGAACCCGGAACACGCGGCGGAGAGGTCGAAGCCCCACGCGTTTTTCGCCCCGATGCGATCCTGCACCAGGCACGCAGTTGCCGGAAACATCATGTCCGGCGTAACGCTGGCTACAACGATCAAGTCAATTTCAGCGGGATCGAGTCGCTTTTGCGCCAGGAGTTTTTGTGCAGCTTCGGTGGCTAGGTGGGAGGCGGCCACGCCGGGCGCGGCGTAATGCCTCTCCTTGATTCCTGTGCGCGTGCGGATCCATTCGTCTGTGGTGTCCACCATCTTTTCGAGATCCGCATTCGTAACCACGCGCGGAGGCACGGAACATGCCACGCCGGTAATCTTCGCGCGAATTTTCTGGGGCATCTGAGCCGGCCTTTCCTGCGCGGGCTGGGAAAAACAAGAATTGCAATTGTATGGGAACAATGACCACCAGACAAGGCTGCTGCCGAATAGCGCGCGAGCCACTCTCGTTGGCCACGCCCGGCCCGGACCCCGCGCATCAGCATCGCCATCTGCGCGGTGTGCTACACTTTTAGGAGTGCAAGGCTCCCCCGGAAAATAATTGCGGAAAGGATTGCCTGTGTTTTTCCAGCCTTTCTATCTGACTTGTCTGGCTCACGCATCGTACATGATTGGGTCGGATGGCCTCGCCGCCGTGGTGGACCCACAGCGTGACGTCGATATCTATATCGAAGAGGCGAAACAACAGGGAGTACGCATCGCCTACATTATCGAGACGCATCTCCACGCCGATTTTGTGTCCGGGCACACCGAGTTGGCCGCGCGCACCGGCGCCGCGATTTGCATCAGCGCCAAGGCAGGGGCGAAGTTTCCACATCGCGCCATGCAGGACGGGGAGAAAGTTGCATTCGGGCGCTGCGTGCTCGAATTTCTCGACACCCCCGGGCACACGCCGGAGAGCATGTGCATCCTGGTCACCGACCTCGACAAGGGAAGCTCTCCCTACGCTGTGCTGACCGGCGACACGTTGTTCATCGGCGACGTCGGCCGCCCGGACCTCTCACCGGATTTCACCTCCCAACAGCTGGCGGGCATGCTCTACGATAGTTTGCACATCAAGTTGTTCCCGCTAGCGGACAGCGTGGAGGTCTTTCCCGCTCACGGCGCGGGATCACTCTGCGGGCGTAGCATCGGTTCCGAGCGCAGCTCTACCATTGGCAAGGAAAAACAATTCAACTATGCCTTACAGCCGATGTCCCGCGGCGCTTTCATCCAATTGCTGACCGCGGAGTTGCCTGAACGCCCCGGCTATTTCAGCCGCGATGCGGAAATTAACCGCACGGGCGCGGAGGCGATG
>JBGOTC010000338.1:0-2831 GCA_041476305.1 Terriglobia bacterium | reverse complement strand
TGTTCGGCCCTCATTGGCTGGATTTTGTTTCCCATCCGCATTGGAAACTGGCTATTGGGCTTTCGGGTGTGATCTTCTTTCAACTCGCCACCGTCGCCGGCGCCCTGGTCGTGGTCATCGATTGCGAGCGCCGCCGCGTCCGCTATCGCGAGTTGCATGCCTTGCTCGAAGAATGGGATAAGCAATTGGAGTTGGCGCGCACCTGGCCCGTCCTGCTTCGCATCGCCACCAAGATTGAGAAGGCCCTATTGGCCGAAGTGATCGAGTGGAGGTCCCTCGCCCGGCACAGCAAGTTGCCGCGCAGGTAAATCAATGAAACGAATTCTATCTTTGGATGGCGGCGGGATCCGAGGCGTCTTCACCCTCGAGATCCTTCTCCGTATCGAACAATTGTTGCGTGAGCACTCCGGCAACCCCCATCTTGTTCTAGCGGATTCCTTCGATTTCTTCGCCGGCACCAGCACCGGCGCCATTATCGCCACCTGCCTCAGTTGGGGCCTCACCGTCGAGGATGTCCTCAAGTTATACGTGGAACATGGCAGGAAAATGTTCCAGCCGGTTTCCTGGCGCCATCCTTACCGGCGTATCTTCGTTTCAAAATATGAAGCGAAACCCCTCACGGAAATCCTCCAGCGTGTGTTCTCCGAGGATGGAGCGGGAAAAACCCCCGCCCTCCTCGGCACAAAACTCTTGAAGAAACTCCTGCTCGTTGTTGTCCGGAATCAAACGACAGGTTCGGCCTGGCCCCTCACCAACAATCCCCATGCCGTTTACAACGACCCGTCTCTCCCGGATTGCAACCTCAACGTCCCGCTCTGGAAAATCGTCCGCGCCAGCACCGCCGCCCCCGTGTATTTTGACCCCGAAGAAATCGTCCTGGGAGGCCGCAGATATGTTTTTGTTGATGGCGCCCTCACTCCCTATAACAACCACGCGGCCATCGCCGCCATGACCGCCATCCTTCCTTCTTACTGCGTCAATTGGGAGCCCGGCCCCGAAAAGATTCGCCTGATTTCCATCGGCACGATTCGCGTCACTTCGGCCGCATTTAGCACCACCGCGAACCAGATGTGGCTCGGTTACCACCTGCCCCGCATTCCCGCTGCGCTCATTCAGGGGATTGCTCTCGAGCAGGATCTCATCTGCCGTTGCCTGGGCGAATGTCTTTTCGGGGAGGAATTGGATTCTGAAATAGGCAATCTGGTGGGCCTGCCAAATCCGGAGCGCAAGTGGTTCAGCTATGTCCGTTACAACAGATCCTATCTCGGGAAGGAAGCGGAAGAGATTCTGCAGAGGGATTCAGATATTGCCAAGCTCGATGCCGTTCAGGCCATCCCGCTCCTTCGCGGCGTCGGCCGCGACTACGCCCGGGAAAATGTCCGCCTCGAACATCTCATCTAGATATTTTCTCCGCGAGCCGCGACTGTAGATACACTTCGCTCCCCAGCGATGGAAATAGCGCGCCCCACAGCTGGTTCATCCGCGCCCACACCGCCAGGTTCTCCAGCAAGCTCCCGCTTAATCGCATCATGTGCGAGCCGCACAGGAATTCCACGCGCAGCCCTCCCCAGCGCACCAGATCCTTCCACTGCCGCGGCGAAAAAGCATGGATGTGCCGCCCCGGCGCTCGCTCCCCGCGCGCCATCTCATGGTCGAACCTCCGCTCCATGATTTTTCCCACCCACCGAGGGGCCGTCGGAGTCCCGCTCAGCAGGATGCCGCCCGGCCGCAAGATTCTAGAAATCTCTCCCATTGTGAACGCCGGCCGCGGCAGGTGCTCGAACACGTGGATGCACACCACGATGTCCACTGAGCTCGTCGGCAGCGGCAGCGTTTCATCAAAGTCGCACGCATGAACCTCGTCATACCGGGCTTTCACGAGCGACGCGTTCTTGATGTCCATGTCCAGCGCGATCCACCGCGCTCCCGGCACGGGAAAGAACCTCTTCACCATCCCCGGCCCGCATCCCAGATCGCACACCACCGGCCCGCGGCCAAGCCGCTTCATTTCGTCCAAGATCGCGCAGTGCACCCACCAGTACCGCATCGCGTGGATTGGATAGCGCGTCCGCTTCACCTGGTTCGACAGAGGAAAATCCGCCTCGCGCAGTCCTGTCCCTTCGCCAAACGAAGTCAGCGGCCACCGCAGGAATTGAAAGCGATTGGACCAGTGCATGGGACTCCTGGGATTCCTGCGAATCCTCGCAGGCAATCGGGAACAGTCTCAGCTTTTGCGGCGGATTTCAAGTACGGGGAGACGCCATTATCGGGGAGACAATAACCGGGACGCAGGCTCCAAATCTGAACCCGCCCTAAACGTCCACTGAACTTCAGCGCCTGTTGAACTTGATCGTCACATTGATTACCGACGTGACCACTCTTCCGTTCAACTTGCCCGGCTCGTATCGGTACAGGCTCACCGCGTCCACCGCCGCCTGGCGTAGCGTCGGCGGCCCGGAGGTCGCCTTGGCGTTATAAACTTTTCCTTGTTCGTTCACCATCGCCGTGACCATCACTTCGCCTTCATCCCCGCGAACCAACGCCATCTTCGGATAAACGGCGCCCACCGACGACACCAGCTTCGGCGCGATGAAATTGCTCACTCCCGGAGCTGCCGCTCCTCCCGCTGATCCTCGTGGCGCGGGCGGCAGCGCAGGCAGGGATCCGATGGACCCCAGCGAAATCGTTTGTCCGCTTCCAATCGCCGGCGGAGGAGTCTGTAAATTCAAATCCGGTGCTGAGCCGCCATTCGCCACGCCCTTCGAAGGCGCTTTCGGCGCCACGATGCTTTGCGGCAAAGTTTGGCGATGCTGCGCCGAGTTCGTCGCGCC
>JBGOTC010000337.1:0-2851 GCA_041476305.1 Terriglobia bacterium | reverse complement strand
TCGAAACTCTCAAGAAACCAGAGGCGGTTTCTGATGCGGATTGGACCGCGCTGAAAACGAACAGTTCGGGCATTCTGAACTCGGTCATTTCCACGACCAGCAAGGCGTTGAAGGATTTCGCCGGCGAAGTGGCGGCCTACAAAGCCCTCCTGGCCATTGCCCCGAACGACGCCGCGACATACTCCAGGATGGGTGTCGCCTATCTGCAGATGAATCCCCCGCAGGTGATGGACGGCATGTGGGCGCTGGCGCGTGCGATCGCTCTGAAGGTGCAGGGAGAGGCGCAGGTTCGCGCTTATCTCCGCGGCCAGGTGCAGCGCCTGCAAGGCGGCACCGTTCAGTGCGAGAACCTGACCGATGAACAGGTCAACCAGATGATCGCGCTCGCGGGCGGCGCGGCCGAACGTCCCGCATCCTTCAAGCTGCCGACCGCGGATGATTTGCAGAAGGCGCGCGACGACACCGCGAATTTCATCCCGTACCTCCGCGAGGGCGGCGAACACGGCAAGCTGATGTGGCTCGCCACCTGTGGGCTGGACTATCCCGAAATCGTGGCCAAGGTTATTTCCGTGGACGCCGCGGCGGATGGCTCCGTGGTGTTGCATCTCTTCACCGGCGCCACAAGTGAGGAAACAGCCGCTGGCACCGTCGCAGACATTGAAGTGAAGGTTTTGGATCAGCCTGACGCCAAGAAAGTGATTGTCGGCGATGAACTAAAATTCGCCGGGACACTAACAGCATATGATCAAACTCCCTTCTTGCTTCACTTTGAAAAGGGCAAGGTAGATCCTGAATTCCTCCCGAAAGATACCAAGACTCCGCCCAAGAAAAAGCCCGGCGGAAAGTTATAGCCGTCCTTTCACGCAACTGAACTCCGGCGGCTCTGGTTCACTCCAGAGCCGCTTTTGTTTTGAAATTGATGGGATAGCGAACCGCGGCGGCGGCGCGGGCGCTGGTCAAGCTTGTAGAGGCCGATTTTCCTGCTGAGCGTGTTGCGGTGAATCCCCAGCGCGCGGGCGGCGCGTGACTGGTTACCGCGGGTGTGGTCCAGCATGCGCTTGATGAATTTCTTCTCAAACTCGTTCACAGCTTCGGGGAACAGGATCCCGTCCTCCACCATTCGTCCGACTAGATTCTCCAGTTGATCCTTCATCATGATTGCACGCTCCACATGAGACTGGGTGGATCCCCTGAGACTGGATAACCCACTTGCGCTGCGCCCTTAAATGTCAGGCGAGCTCGTGGCCCGTCAGCCGTGAATATGCTTCCCTGTACTTGGTCCGTGTCTGCGCCACCACGTCCGCCGGCAGTTCCGGCCCCGGCGGCAGCTTGTTCCAGCCGATGCGCTCCAGATAGTCGCGCACGTATTGCTTATCGAATGAGGGTTGCGACCTGCCCGGTTGGTAGCCTGCGGCCGGCCAGAAGCGCGAGGAATCCGGCGTCAACGCTTCATCAATCCAGATGAGGTCGTTGCCCACGAGCCCGAATTCAAATTTGGTATCGGCCAGCAGGATGCCGCGCGGCGCGGCATACTCCACGGCGCGGCGATATATTTCGATGCTCACTTCGCGCAGGCGCTCCGCGAGCGACCATCCGATTTTCGCCGCCATTTCCACGAGCGAGATGTTCTCGTCATGTCCCGTTGTGGCCTTCGTCGCCGGAGTGAAGATTGGCTCGGGCAGCCGGTCGGATTCCTGCATCCCCGGCGGCAGGGCGATCCCACAGACGCTGCCGGTCTTCTGGTAGTCCTTCCAGCCGGAGCCCGCCAAATAGCCACGCACGACACACTCAACCGGCAGGGGGTTCGTCTTGCGGCAGAGCATCGCGCGGCCCTCCAGGATATTCCTGTGAGCGGCGAGCACGTGCGGAAAATCGGTGGCGGTGATGACGTGATTGGGGATGACGTCGCTGAGCAGGTTGAACCAAAACATGGAAAGCTGCGTCAGCACGCGCCCTTTATCGGGGATGGGTGTTGGCAGCACAACATCGAAGGCCGAAAGGCGGTCGGTGGCGACAATCAAAAGCGAATCGTCCACCTCATAGAGGTCCCGCACCTTCCCGCGGGAGCGGAAGCGAGCACCTTCCAGATTGGTTTCCCAAACGACTGGGCTCATGCCGGGTGAAGCCACGGGTTTCAGGTCTCTCCAACGAGGCGGACATAATACCCCACCAAACAGGTATGTCAAATCGGAATGGGGTTCTTGAAAGGGGAGCGCTCGCCGAGCTGTTTACAGCGCAATTCACCTACGTCTTCGACGTTATCGTCCATTTGGTCAGATGAATGGGGCCGTCGAGCAGGCCTTCCATCAGCTTCCGCGCGGATTGAATGTGCGGGGATTTGGCGTGGGTATCCAGGTGCGCCGGGGTACGCCAGTTCTCGTAAAACACGAATTCGCAGGGATTCTCGTTCGAGACATGCAAGTCGTAATCAATGCAACCTTCCTCGGCGCGGGTCGGAGCCACCAATCCCATCAGGATCTCGCGGACGCGCGCATCGTGACCGGGTTTCGCGCGGACGTGGGCGATGACCGTGAGTTGTTCAGGCATGGAACTGGCGCAGTTAAACCGCGAATCGCAAAACGGATTACGCTGCGTTGGTGGCTGCGCGCGCCGCGGCCTTGCCGCCCGCGTCGGCCGCATCTTCATTCCAGCGCACGGAGACCAGCTTGGAAACTCCCGGCTCCTGCATCGTGACGCCGTAGAGCACCGGGGCCATTTCCATGGTGCGGCGGTTGTGCGTGACGACGATGAACTGCGTCTGCGCGCCCATCGCCGCAACCATATCGGCAAATCGGCCCACGTTCGCTTCGTCGAGCGGCGCGTCCACTTCATCGAGGATGCAGAACGGGCT
>JBGOTC010000336.1:0-2854 GCA_041476305.1 Terriglobia bacterium | reverse complement strand
CACTACAGAAAGCGTTTCTGCGCTCCCCACTGAAATTTGCCGCGCCGATCTCGTCGCACTTCAGCCAGTCGCGTTTTCATCCCATCCTGAAAATACACCGGCCACATCTGGGAGTGGATTATGCAGCGCCGACAGGGACGCCGGTGCAATCCATCGGCGCCGGGAAAGTGACTTTCGCGGGCAAATCGGGCGGAGGCGGCAACACGATCCACGTGCAGCACGCGAATGGCTACCAAACAATGTATATGCACCTGTCCAAGATTCTGGTCCACGTCGGAGAGCACGTGGACGCGGGGCAACGCATCGGCCTGGTGGGGATGACCGGACTCGCGACCGGGCCGCACCTGGATTTCCGCGTCCTGCAAAACGGAAGTTACCGCAACTTTGAAACCCTGCACCTGCCTCCCGCCGAACCCGTGGCACGCAAAGACATGACGGAATTTACCGCCGCGCGCGACCGCTGGATGCCCCTGCTCAACAAGACTGTTGCACTGGAAGCCCGCGCTCATTAAAATCCCGCCCGAGACCAGCGGAGGTTTCGCGCCGGTCTGATACAGGAGTCGCTCCATTTCCATTTCTGGCGCAGGATTGCCAGTACCGCTGCGCCCCGGTGAGGACACAAATGAAGAGATTCTTCAAGATGCTGGCCTGGTTTCTGGCAGTCGTCATCGTGCTTGCCGCGGTGGGAATCACGTTCACGATCAGCTGGCGGCCGTTTATCGGGCCGCGCGCGCGGGCAACGACATCGCGCACGTTTGACCGCACGCCGGACCGGCTGGCGCGCGGGAAATATCTCGCGGAAAACGTGAGCGGGTGCACGGAATGCCATACGCCACATGATTGGAAGTTCCGAGAATCTGTAACTGACCGGACAAATCTTGGCGCCGGAGGAGAGATCCCCTTAAAGGATTTGCCAGGGCGTATCGTCGCTCCGAACCTTACGCCCGATCCGGAAACGGGCGCGGGGACGTGGACAGATGACCAACTGGCCCGGGCGATCCGCGAGGGGGTGGGGCACGATGGGCGCGCGCTCTTCAATTTCATGCCCTACGAGAATTTCCGGAATATGTCGGATGAAGACCTGGCCTCAGTGATTGTTTACTTGCGATCATTGCCGCCGGTACGCAATGTTCTCCCCAAGACAGAGCTGATCTTTCCGGTGAAATATCTTATCCGGAATGTCCCGGAGCCTGTAACGGCCCCCGTGCCCGCGCCTGATCTTTCCACTCCTTTAATGCGCGGCAAGTACATGATGACGATGGCCGGCTGCACCGATTGTCATACACCGATGGACAATCATGGCCAGCGCATTGCGGGACTCGAATTTGCGGGAGGCTTCATCATGGCGGGACCTTGGGGACGCGCAGCGAGCGCGAACATCACCTCCGATCCTTCAGGAATTCCCTATTACGACGAGAAAATGTTCATCGATGCGATCCGCATGGGTTCGGTCAAGGCGCGCGCCCTTAACCCCATTATGCCGTGGGCGTTTTATCGCGGGATGACGGATGAAGACCTCTCGGCGATATTCGCTGTGGTGCACCAGTTGCCCCCGGTGCGGCACCACGTGGATAACACGGAGCCGCCGACCTACTGCAAGCAGTGCAAGGCAACGCACGGCGGCGGCAACCAGAACTGAAGAGGGCCGCGCGGCGCTTGCGTTGCGCGGCTCGCTGTCTTATAAGTCCTACTGTTGATCGTTCCTCGCAAACGGAGACTGCAATCATGAAAATCTTCCGCCGCTCTATTTCCGCCCGCATCCTGGGATGGATCTCTTCACTCGTTTTGGGATTACTGGCGTTGCTCATTTGGCCCGGACACAGCGGCGCGCAACAGCCGGGAAGCGCGGCGCCGCGCGACGCGAGTCTGTATTCGGGATTGCGGTGGCGCTCCATCGGCCCGCTTCGCGCGGGGCGCGCGGTGGCTGCGAGCGGCGTGCCCGGCCAGCCCAACCACTTCTATTTCGGCTCCGTGGGCGGAGGCGTGTGGGAAAGCACCAGCGCGGGCGAGGCGTGGACGCCGATTTTCGATAGAGAGTCCGTGCAATCCATCGGGGCCATCGGGGTCGCGCCGAGCAATCCGAACATTATTTACGTGGGCTCGGGCGAGGCGGACATGCGCTCGCAGATCTCATATGGCAATGGAATGTACAAGTCCGCAGACGGCGGAAAGACGTGGAAGCACATCGGCCTGGAAGACACGCGGCAAATCGGGCGCGTGCTGGTGGACCCGAAGAACCCGGACGTGGTTTTCGTCGCGGCGCTGGGCCACGCCTACGGGCCGAATGCGGAGCGCGGCGTTTTTCGCACGACCGACGGCGGCGCCACCTGGCAGAAAATCCTGTACAAAAACGAAAACGTGGGCGCAATTGACCTGGCGTTCGATCCCAAGAGTTCACAGATTATTTACGCGACGCTGTGGGCCACGCGGCGGCCGCCGTGGACGATTTATCCTCCCTCGATTGGACCGGGCGGCGGGATTTACAAGTCGCTCGATTGGGGGAACACCTGGCAGCAGCTGACCAATGGATTGCCCCCGGAGGGCATCGGGCGAGTGGGAGTGGCGGTGGCGCCGAGCGACGCGAACCGCGTTTACGCGATTGTGGATGCTACGGACGCGAAGAAGGGCGGGCTTTACCGGTCGGATGACGCGGGGGCGAGCTGGCAATTGCTGAGCAACGACCAGCGTATCTGGGGCCGGGGGTGGTATTTCTGCAACGTGGTGGTGGACCCGAAAATTCCGGACAAAGTTTACGTGTCGAACACTTCGCTCTACCGATCGGATGACGGCGGAAAAACTTTTGTGCCCATCAAGGGCGCGCCGGGCGGCGACGATTATCACCAACTGTGGATTT
>JBGOTC010000335.1:0-2870 GCA_041476305.1 Terriglobia bacterium | reverse complement strand
TGGTGGGCTCGTCGTTGTGGGTCGAGAGGGCGCGCATGGCCGCGAATCCACCCACGCACATCGGTGTGATCGAGGCCTCCGCGCCGCCGCAGATCATCACGTCGGCGTCGTCGCGCTGGATGATCTTGAAGGCATCGCCGATGGCGTGCGCCGACGCGGAACACGCCGTCGCGGTGGCGGAATTCGGGCCGCGCGCCCCGTATCGAATGGAGATGTGCCCGGAAGCCAGATTGACGATTGCCGCGGGAATAAAAAACGGTGAGATGCGGCTCGGGCCGCCCGCAATCAGTTTGGAGTGCTCGCGCTCGATGACGTCGAATCCGCCGATGCCGCTGCCCACATAAACGCCGGCGGAGTCGGCATCCTCCGGCCCAAGCTTCAATTCCGCCATGCGCGTGGCAAAATCGGATGCCGCCAGGGCCAACTGGATAAAGCGGCCCATTTTCTTCAGTTCTTTTTTCTCCACCCATTTCAGCGGATCGAAGTTCTTCACTTCGCCGGCGATCTGGCAATCGAATCCGGTGATGTCAAAATGGGTGATTGTCGCGATGCCGCTGGTCCCGGCGGTCAGGTTCGCCCAAGATTCTTCCGTGCCAATGCCACAGGCGCAGACCAAACCGACACCGGTAACCACGACGCGGCGGCTCAATGCGGATTCTCCTGCGGGTTTCGGATGCGCCCGGCCTTACTTCTTGCCGTGCTTTTCGATGTAGGCGACAGCGTCCTTCACCGTTGCAATCTTTTCGGCGTCCTCGTCGGGGATCTCGAGGCCAAAGGCCTCTTCAAACGCCATCACCAGCTCGACGACGTCGAGCGAGTCCGCGCCCAGGTCGTCCACAAACGAAGCCGTGGGCGTCACTTCCGCCTCATCCACTCCGAGCTGCTCCACAATAATCTGCTTCACGCGCTCTTCGATGCTCGGCATGTTTCCCCCTGCGCCGGGGCACTCCCCCGCGCTTCATTTTCAATTTGCCCAGCTCTGCGGCTCCCTGTTAGCCCGTTCATTGTATGTACGGCCCCCAGCAAGGTCAACCGCAGTCCTTCCTAGTTCATGTGCATCCCGCCATTGATGTCCAGAACGTGCCCGGTGATGTATCCCGCCTCGTCGCTGGCCAGAAACACAATCGCCGACGCCACGTCCGCATCCGCTCCCATGCGTCCCAGCGGGATGCGTGCCAATAGTGCGTCCTTCACCGGCTGCGTCAGCACGTCGGTCATCGGAGTCGTAATAAACCCCGGCGCCACCGCATTCACAGTGATATTTCTGGATGCGACTTCCACGGCGATGGCCTTTGTCAGCCCGATCAGCCCGGCCTTGGCCGCCACGTAATTCGCCTGCCCGGCGTTGCCCGTTTGCGCCACCACGGAACTTACATTGATGATCCGGCCGGAGCGCTGCCGCAGCATCACTCCGAGCGCCTGCTGGATGCACAAGTGCGCGCCGGTCAGGTTCGTCCGCAGCACCGCTTCCCAATCTTCCTGTTTCATTCGGAGCGCCAGCATGTCGCGAGTAATGGCGGCGTTGTTCACCAGAATGTCGAGACGGCCATACGTCTCCACCACTTGCTTGAACCCTGCCTTGATCTGTTCGCTTTCGGCCACGTCCATCGTCACAGCGATCGATTCCCCGCCCGCCGCCGCGATTTCCGCCGCCACGGCCGCTAGCTTTTCAGCATTGCGCGCCGCGCAGACGACCTTCGCGCCCGCGCGCGCCAGCGCCAGCGCGGTCGCCCGCCCGATGCCCTGGGAGGCTCCCGTCACGATCGCCACGCGGTCCTTTAGGCTGAACATGATTCAGTTCCTGTCAATTCTCCCCGGTCTCTGAAAAGCTCTGCGCCAATTTCGCCTGCGTCCCGCGTAGCGTCGCCTCATCCTCCACGTTCATGCTGTGCACGGAGCGCTCAATCTGCCGCAGCAATCCGCACAATACGCGGCCCGGGCCCACTTCCACAAACGCGGTCACGCCCTGCGCAATCAGTTCGCGGATGGACTCTTCCCAGCGCACCGGCAGCGTAATTTGCCGGATCAGCGCCTCGCGCGCTTCCGCGCCGCTGGAAGTGATTTCCGCGTCGGTATTCGTCACCAGCGGCACTCGCAAATCATTGAATGTCACGGCGCGCAACGCCGGCTCCATTTTCGCCTGCGCCGGCTGCATCAGCGCGCAATGGAATGGCGCGGAAACCGCGAGCATCACCGCGCGCTTCGCGCCGCTTTGCGAAGCCAGCTCCACCGCGCGCTTCACTGCCGTGGCGTTCCCCGAGATCACCGTCTGCTCCGGCGCATTCAGGTTCGCGGGAGAAACAACCTGCCCCTCCGCCGCGCGTTTGCAAACGTCGCCCACCTGCGCGGGCGAAAGCCCCATAATGGCGGCCATCGCGCCTTCTCCCTCATGCACCGCTTCCTGCATGAACGTGCCGCGCTGCCGCACCAGCCGCAGGGCATCAGCGAATTGCAATGCGCCCGACGCCACCAGCGCCGAATACTCTCCCAGGCTGTGGCCGGCGACGTACGCGGGGATAATATCCTGCCCCGTTCCCTGGCCAGCGAGCACGCGGTAGGCCGCCACGCTCACCGTCAAAATCGCGGGCTGCGTGTTGGCTGTCTGCTTCAGTTCCTCCTCGGAGCCTTCAAAGCACATCCGCGAAACCGAATAGCCCAGCACCCGGTCGGCTTCATCAAACACGGCGCGCGCCGCCGGAAACTTCTCCGCCAGGTCCTTGCCCATCCCCGGGGCTTGCGAAGCCTGCCCGGGAAACATGAATGCGAGTTTACCCATTCGATTCCTTGCTTTCTCCAGCCGCCTGATAACCTAGACCGCCGCGCGCGCCGCGGACAGGGACAGCTCCTGTTCAATTTTTTCGCTTACTTTT
>JBGOTC010000334.1:0-2882 GCA_041476305.1 Terriglobia bacterium | reverse complement strand
CGCGGAATGCACCACCTCCTGCGTCAAGAACCATGGCGCGAAGTACGCCTTTGTTGATTCCAAAACGCAGAAAGTCTATACGCTCAATCCGCAAGACACCGCTGCGCCCCACGCCGGCCACACGGTAACCATCAAGGGCACGATGGATGGCGACACCATCACCGCCACCTCCATCACCATGCCGCCACCCAAGACCGGATCGAACTAGTTCGCGATTCGCCTATCGATCCGTTGTAGATCTCAATGGGCAGGGCCTGGGCCCTGCCCTTTTTTTTGAAACCACCCCCCACGTTCACCCGCCAATCGGTTAGCATGTTCCGCTGACATGATCCCCGACGCTTTCCTATAGAATGGATTCCCCATGAACATTTGTGTCCTTCATGCGCGCCGTGCCCTTACGCCGCAACGCGAAATCCATGATGTCGCTGTCGTCATTGAAGGCGGCAGGATCACCGCCATCGGTCCGCGCGGCACCACCGCTGTTCCCGCGGGCGCCCACCGCGTGGACGCCCAGGACGTGACAATCGTCCCCGGCTTCGTGGACGTTCATGTTCATGGCGCCGGTGGCCACGATGTGATGGAGGGATCAACGGAAGCGCTTGACGCCGTCGCTACGGCACTCGCGCGCGGCGGCACCACTTCCTTCCTCGCCACTACCGTGACCTCTGCTCCGGACCGTCTCTGCAAGAGCGCGGAGGGAATCAGCGCTTACATTTGCGGGCAGGTGAACCGGACGGAGACCGCGAGCCCGCGCGCCGAAATCCTCGGCATCCATTTTGAGGGCCCGTTTATCAGCGCCGCGCGGCGCGGCGTGCATCCCGCGAAGTGGATTGCCGCGCCCTCGTTGGACTTGCTTCGCCGGATGCTGGCCGCCGCGGGCGGCGCGGCGAAGATTTTGACGCTGGCCCCGGAAATTCCAGGCGCGCTCGACCTGATTGATGCGGCCCGCAAAGATGGCCTCGTCGTCGCACTTGGCCACACAGATGCCACCTACGACCAGGCGATGGCGGGCATCGTCCGCGGCGCGCGTCACGCCGCACACGTTTTCAATGCCATGCGCCCATTCACGCACCGCGATACCGGCGTTCTTGGCGCAGTACTCACGTCTCCGAATGTCACTGGCGAGCTCATTGCCGATGGCGTGCACGTGGAGGACGTGGCGATGAAGGTGCTCCTGAAAGCCAAGGGTGCGGGAGGCGTGATTCTGGTCAGCGACGGCACCGCCGGCACGGGCATGCCCGATGGCCGGTATCGCTTGGGAGAATTCGACGTGGAAGTGGCCGCCGGCGTTGTTCGCAACGCCGATGGCAAACTGGCGGGGAGCGCGCTCACACTCGATCGCGCACTCCGCAATGTAGTCGCTCTCGGCGTTCCCCTCCAGGAGGCTGTTGCCATGTTGACGTCCAACCCAGCGCGTCTTCTCGGAGTCGAAGGCCGAAAGGGAAGCCTGACCGTGGGGGCGGATGCTGACCTAGTCTTGCTTGATCCGGAACTGAAGATTTCGCGCGTCGTAACACGCGGCGAGGGGCTTGTTTAGGCGAGCGGCTAGCGGTTCAGTGGCACGCCGAATTTTTCCGCCAGGAAGTAGGCATCGAAGGGGCTGCACGAAAAGAATTCTCCATTCAACTCAAAAGTTGGAACCTTCCGCGCGCCCTCGTTGACGCTCATCACCAGCTCTTCGGCGTCAGGAAACTCGTCCACATCGATTTCTTCCAAAGTTACGCCGCGGTCGGCCAGGAACCGTTTGGCCCGGAGGCAATCGGGACACCATTGCGTTGTGTACATTTTCGCTTTTGGCATGGCTGACCAACTCCATACTCTATGACAATTGGATGATTTGCGGCGGTCGAGGATGCAGGCGGTTTCCTGCCGGATAAACCTGGAGGATCAAGCGGTGTGGACCGCTTCAGGCCTCTGGCTGCCCGTGTGTGGCGCGCGGCTCGCTACTTGGAGGCGAATATCCGCTCTCGCCGCAGATGCGCGGGCTGCTGCTGCGATGTCATCCTGCGTGCCGGGCGTAGCGGCTGTCTTCTCTGAGCGCTCTTTGGAACCGGCGGCTCGCGCGACGTCAATATCCTCCGCGCGCTCCGCCGCTTCCGCCAGCACGATCACGCGTCCGGCCAGGATTTCGATGTAGCCGCCGAAGACCGCGACGTAATGTGTCGCGTGGCCATCGCGATAACTCAGCTCTCCCTGCCCCATGGCGGAAAGCAGTGGTGCATGCCCCGGCAGGATGCCGAGGAAACCGTCTTGCGCGGGGACCTGCACCTCCACTGCATTGGCGCGGACGACGCGCCGTTCGGGAGTGACGATTTCGAGAGCGATGGAATCAGGCAGCATGGCTGTGAACTATTTCTTTTCCTTAAACGTCTCGGCCTTCTCCAGCACTTCGTCAATTCCGCCGACCATGTTGAAGGCCTGCTGCGGCACATCATCGTGTTTGCCTTCCACAATTTCCTTGAATCCGCGGATGGTGTCTTCAATTTTCACGTACTTGCCCTCCAGACCCGTGAATTGAGCGGCCACGAACATGGGCTGGGAGAAGAACTGCTCGATCTTTCGCGCGCGCGCGACGATGAGCTTGTCCTCATCCGGCAACTCTTCGATGCCTAGAATCGCGATGATGTCCTGCAGGTCCTTGTAGCGCTGCAGAACCAGTTTCACCGCCCGCGCCACGTTGTAGTGCTCCACGCCGACAATGTTCGGGTCCAGGATGCGCGAGAAGCTCGCCAGCGGATCCACGGCCGGATAGATACCTAATTCCACGATGGCGCGGCTCAAGTTCGTGGTCGCGTCCAGGTGCGCAAACGTGGCCGCCGGCGCGGGGTCGGTGTAGTCGTCCGCGGGAACGTAAATCGCTTGCACCGATGTGATGGAGCCCT
>JBGOTC010000333.1:0-2889 GCA_041476305.1 Terriglobia bacterium | reverse complement strand
CGATGATGGTGAGCGCATCGGGGAGAATGGTGAATTCAACCGGCAGCATCGCGGCAGGCTCGCCATCCAGATGCGTGTGAATCTCACCCGTGCCAATCAAATCACAACGGAATGATCTTGTTTTCAGGAAGTGGACGCCGCGCATTTTCCGCAGGTAGCCCAGCCAGATGGCGGGGAGGAAAAAGACATAGCGAATCTTGCTCCGCGTGGTGAAGACAGCCAGCTCGAACTCGTCACCGAAGAAATCGGCGCCGGTGGTGATTTCGAGGGGGCCGCCATAGTGCTTGCTGCGGCCGATGACGACGAGGGAAGCGTCGTGAATCGTCTTGCCAGAGGTCAGTCGAAATTTGGGGAAAGTGTTTTTGAAGAGGTGGCTGAAACCTTCCATCCAATAGGCAGCGGTTCCGGTGCGTTGCTTCAGTTTGGGGTTCAGCGAGTGGATCATCGCTGCATCCAGGCCAACTCCAGCGACGATAACGAAGTAACGCGCGGCGCGGGATCCGTTAACGGGGGTCATCACACCCAATGCAACGCGGACGGGAATCCCAGCCGGAATCAAGGCCGCGGCCTTCGGGATATTCCAGGGGATCTCCAGCTCCTTGGCCAGCACATTGGCGGTTCCGGCAGGCAGCAGTGCCACCGGAACCTGACTACCCGCCATGCCGTTCACCACTTCGTGCAGCGTGCCGTCTCCGCCGCAGACGATGATCAACTCGCGTCCTTCTGCCACAGCGCGGGCGGCGATGGCGCCGGCTTCTCCAGCGGCGCCGGTGGGACGCAGGTCGGTCTCGATACCCGCATCAATCAGGATGCGCTGGGCTTCCGCCAATTCCTGCGGGCGGCGCGAATGGCCGCGGCCCGCCAGAGGATTGAAGATGATGGACGCGGAGCGAATTCCCTTGAGCATGTCCGTTGGCAAGGCCCACTCCTGTTCGGGAGCGGAGCGCGGCGCAAGGTATAATACCCCGCCGCATCGACGGCCGCTCTTCCCGAGGTCAGAATGGCATTGAGCACGTCCGCCGCCAAACAACAGGCCGATAAGCTGCGCGAGCAGATCCGCCGCCACGAATACCTTTATTACGTGGAGGACCAGCCGAAAGTCTCCGACGCGGAATTCGACCGCCTGATGGAGCGCTTGAAAAAACTGGAGGCCGAACACCCGGAAATTGTCACGCCGGATTCTCCCACGCAACGCGTGGGCGGCGCCCCGCGCGAGGGATTCCAAACCGTCCGCCACGCGCGGCCGATGATGAGCCTGGACAACGCGTTCAGCTACGAAGCGCTCGGCGAATTCGACCGGCGTGTGCGGGAGCTCGCCGGGCGCGAGCGCGTGGACTATGTGGTGGAGCACAAGTTCGACGGGCTGAGTATCGCGCTGCATTATGAGGATGGCGCGCTTGCGCGGGGAGTGACGCGGGGAGACGGCACGACGGGCGAGGACGTGACGCCGAATGTGCGGACGATCCGCTCGATCCCGCTGCGCGTGGACGCCGCTGCGCTGAAGAAACTCGGGATGAGCGCGAGCTTCGAGGTGCGCGGGGAAATTGTGATGCCGCTCCGCGCCTTCGAGGAGTTGAACCAGCAGCAGGAAGAAAGGGGGGGGAAGCGGTTCATGAATCCCCGGAACGCCGCGGCCGGCGCGGTGCGGATGCTGGACCACTCAATCACGGCCTCGCGCAAGCTGGATTTCTACGGATATTTCCTGATTGCCGCGGCGGCGAGGGGGACGAAGCCGGCGCTGGCTCGACATTCTCAATCCCTCACGGCGCTGGAGAAGCTCGGATTCAAAATCTGCGCGGAATGGAAAGTGTGTCCGTCGCTCGCGGAGGTACTGAAGTTCTGCGATGCGTGGGACACCAAGCGGAAAAAATTGCCTTACGAAATCGACGGCATTGTCATTAAGGTGGACGAATTTGCGATGCAGGAGGAGCTCGGCTCCACAAGCAAGGCGCCGCGCTGGGCGATTGCCTTCAAATGGCCCGCGCGGCAGGAAACCACGGTGGTGAACGACATTATCGTGCAAGTGGGGCGAACCGGGACGCTGACGCCGGTGGCGGTGCTGGAGCCGGTGCAAGTCGGGGGCGTCACTGTCAGCCGTTCCACCCTCCACAATATGGACGAGATTGAGCGCCTTGGGCTGCACATTGGGGATACCGTGCTGATCGAACGCGCCGGTGAAGTGATTCCGCATGTATTGAAAGTGGTGAAGGAGGGGAAGCCACGCAAGGCGTTCCACATGCCGAAGCTTTGCCCGGAGTGCGGCGGCACCATTCACAAGGCGGAAGACGAGGTGGCGTATCGCTGCGTAAACGCCGCCTGCCCGGCGAAGCGCAAGGAATCGCTTGTCCATTTTGCCGGGCGCCACGCCATGAACATCGACGGGCTGGGCGAGAAAATCGTGGACCAGTTGGTGGAGCAGAAGCTGGTGAAGGATGTTGCGGATTTGTACTCGCTGAAGCTGGAGGAAGTGGCGGAACTGGAGCGCATGGGGGAGAAGTCCGCGCAGAACCTGCTGGATGAGATCGAGGCCAGCAAGAAGAATCCGCTGTCACGGCTCATTTTTGCTTTGGGCATGCGCTTTGTTGGCGAACGCACCGGGCAACTGCTGGCGGAACAGTTCTCGATGCTGGAGGAATTGGCCTCCGCCAAGGAAGAAGAGCTGGAGCAGGTGGCCGAGGTGGGACCGAAGGTGGCGGAGAGCATTGTGGAGTTCTTCTCCGAAGCGGCGAATCGGAATCTCGTTAAGAAGCTGTACAAGGCGGGCGTGCGGCCGACGGCTGAAAAGAGGGAAGTGAAGAGCCAGAAGCTGGCGGGGAAGTCGTTTGTGTTTACGGGCGGGCTCGCGAATCGCAGCCGCGAGGAAGCGGGCGAACTTGTCCTCCAGCATGG
>JBGOTC010000332.1:0-2889 GCA_041476305.1 Terriglobia bacterium | reverse complement strand
ATGTTTCGTTTGCGCGTCGTTCACCGCGATCACGGGATACTTCAGCGTGCCGTCTTTCGCCATGGCCCGCAGCCGGATCACCCCGGTCGTCGTCTCTTCCGTGCCGCCGATGACGTTGCTTACCAGATCCGTGCGCTTGGTCAAAAGCTGCGTGACCAGGTCAGCGCCGTCATCCATCGTAATTTGCGGCTTGTGGTCCAGCGCCGCGCTGATGTGCGCGTAATACGTCGCGTTGTCTTCGCCCTTGATGGCGTAAGTGGGAATGCCGTAGTCGCGAACCAGCGATGCCGCCACTTCATCCTGCGTGGAAAGCGGATTTGATCCGCAGAGCACCACGTCGGCGCCGCCATCGCGCAGCGTGATGGCCAGGTTCGCCGTCTCGCTCGTCACGTGCAGGCATGCCGACATGCGGATGCCCTTCAGCGGCTGCTCCTTGATGAACCGCTTGCGGATAATCTGCAGCACGGGCATCTGTTGGTTCGCCCATTCAATCCTGCGCTTGCCGGCATCGGCCAGCGAAAGGTCCTTCACGTCGCCTGCAATCTTCTGATGAGTAGTCGTCAAGCGTCTGCTCCTGATATCAGCTTTAGGATTTCGTCGAAATGGGTTGACAGCGAAATGGTTCAGCGCCGCGCAGCCGTTTCCGCGCGCGCCGCGGCCGGGGAACCCAAACCTGCGTCGCGTTTCAACGCATCAGCGCGGTCGGTGACCTCCCATGAAAATCCGGGCTCGTTCCGCCCGAAGTGGCCATACGCGGCCGTGGGACGGTAAATGGGACGGCGCAGGTTAAGAGTCTCGATGATGCCGCGCGGGTTCAGCTTGAAATTCGCGCGCACCAGGTCCGTAATCTGTTCATCAGGGATCAGCCCTGTTCCAAAAGTATCGGCCATCACGGAAACCGGCTCCGCGACTCCGATCGCATAAGCCAGTTGGATTTCCACGCGCGGTGCGATTCCCGCCGCGACCACATTCTTCGCCACGTACCGCGCCATGTAGCACGCCGAGCGGTCAACCTTGGTCGGATCCTTGCCCGAAAGCGCGCCGCCGCCGTGCCGGCTGTACCCCCCATAGGTGTCCACAATAATCTTGCGGCCCGTCAGTCCCGCGTCGCCCATGGGCCCGCCCACAACGAAGCGTCCCGTGGGGTTAATGTGGAACTTGGTGTTCTTATCCATCAAATTGCGCGGCACCACGTGCTCGATCACTTCTTTCTGTACCACTTCGCGCAGTCTCTCGTTCGTCACATGGTCGCCATGCTGCGTGGAAATGACCACGCAATCCACGCGCACCGGGTGCAAGCCTTCATATTCCACAGTGACTTGGGATTTGCCGTCGGGCCGGAGGAAATCCACTTTGCCCGACTTGCGAACTTCGGTGAGCCTTCGCGCCAGCTTGTGCGCCAGCATAATGGGCAGCGGCATCAACTCGTCGGTCTCGTCACACGCATAACCGAACATCAAACCCTGGTCGCCCGCGCCCCCGGTGTCCACGCCCATGGCGATGTCCGGTGATTGGCGCTTGATGGAGGAGATCACCGCGCAGGTTTCCGCGTCGAAGCCAAATTTTGCTCGCGTGTAGCCGACGTCGCGGATCACTTCGCGCGCCAGCTCCGAATAATCCAGCACCGCGGTCGTGGTGATCTCTCCGGCGACCATCACCAGGCCAGTGGTCACCAGCGTTTCGCAGGCCACGCGGCCCATGGCGTCCTTCGCCAGCACAGCGTCCAGGACGGCATCGGAAATCTGGTCGGCAATTTTGTCGGGATGGCCTTCGGTGACGGATTCCGAGGTGAACAAGTACCGGCGATTGTCTTTCAAAACAGTCTCCTCCGGGCCTCTCGATACAATTCTCGATGCCGAAATGGGAGTGGGATAAGGAACTACAAGTTAATGACCGTAACACGGCCCCCTATGGCTGTCAACGTATTGAAGCCAAATGCGTTAGGCGCGCATTGAGCGGCGAATTCCGGCTGTTGAACTGCATCGCAACCAGAGTGACGGAAATACCGCGCGGTGCCTCGCAAGAAACGTGGCTGCTGCTATTCCTCCGCTTCCTCCGGCCCTTCCGCGGCCAATTTCCCCGTTTTGCGGAACAACAGGAACGACCGGATGAAGGGATCGAGATCGCCATCCAGCACTCTGCCCGGATCACCCACGGAAAACTTCGTGCGATGGTCCTTTACCATCTGGTAGGGCTGCAAGACGTAGGAACGGATTTGGCTCCCGAAGCTGATTTGCATTTTGGATTCGTCGAGCTTGCGCGCCTCTTCCTGCCTCTTCTGAATTTCCAGGTCGTAGAGCCGCGACTTCAGGAATTTCATCGCCAGTTCGCGGTTCTTGTGCTGGCTCCGCTCGTTTTGGCACTGCACCACGATGCCGGAAGGGATGTGCGTGATGCGAATCGCCGTCTCCACTTTGTTGACGTTCTGCCCTCCCGCGCCACCCGCCCGGAATGTATCTATCCGGATCTCTTCCGGTTTCACTTCAATCTCGATCCGGTCGTCCACTTCCGGAATCACAAATACGGACGCGAATGAAGTGTGCCGCCGCGCCGCCTGGTCATAAGGCGAGATGCGTACCAGGCGGTGTACTCCGCTTTCAGTATTCAGGAGACCGTAGGCGTTTTCGCCTTCCACGCGAACTGTCGCCGATTTGATTCCCGCCTCTTCGCCCGGTGATGAATCCATCACCGAGGCCACAAATCCGTGCCGCTCCGCCCAGCGCATATACATTCTCAGGAGCATCTCCGCCCAGTCCTGCGATTCCGTTCCGCCCGCACCGGACTTGATGGTGAGGATGGCGTTGAGCGCGTCGTTGTCCCCGGAAAGCAGCGTCGTCGTCTCCAGTTCAGAGACGAATTTGTCCGCTGCATCCAGTTCGCGCGCAGTCT
>JBGOTC010000331.1:0-2893 GCA_041476305.1 Terriglobia bacterium | reverse complement strand
TCGGGGCGCCGCCGGTCCGTGCTGGGATGCGCCAGCACGTATTTCAATTTCGTAAGGCGGTCCTCGGCAAAAGTGACAAACAGTTTCATGCGCGCGGAAAGAGTCTCAGCGTCGCGGATCTTGTTGGCCTCCGCCGTCGTTAAATAGTCCTTTTTTTCCTGAGTAGCGGCCGGACGCGCCGTGAGAACCAGGAGCGCGAGAGCGGCCAAAACACCAAATGTGAATTTAGAGCGCATGGTCTATACCTCCAGCTTCTCCCCGCTCCGCTTGGCGCCGGGCTCGCGGGGAAAGAGCCTGCGAATCAGATCGTTGTGGATGCGGTTCAATTCATCGCGGATATCCTGGAAGGCCGGACGCCGTTCGCCGGGAATCAAGAGTGCCGCGCGGTCCAGCTGCCAAAGAGCTTTTCGGAGATGGATTTGCAACTCCTTAAAGCCTGCGGGCTTGCGTTCGGCATCAATACCGGTGGCCTTCAGCGCATCGAAAGTGCCGCGAACCTCTGCGCGGTATTCCGCCAGCATGGCGAAGGCCGCGTCCACATCGTTCGTGTCAGCCAGTCGTACGACCTCCGCGACCTGCAGGTCGCCAAGCTTGGCGAGCACTTTCGCCTTTCGCACCGGATCATTTTCGCGGTCATATTTTTCCTTGTACTCCACCAGGCGGTCCGTTCCCGCCGCGGTGGCGCACAAGAGGAGAATCGAATGGAAAGCCAGAAGCGTGGATAAGGCAAAACGATGCGATGAGAGGCCAACACGGCGCGGTCGCTTCCTGTGGAACCCATGAAACATGGTGGCCCTACTTCTTTCTGCCAAGTTCCTTCAGCAACACCTTGACGCGTTCGCGCGCCTGGAACTCTTCCTTCTGGGTCTTGCCCTCGTCCAGCTCCATGAATTTCTGGTAGGCCTGGATCGCCTCCGCTTTTCTTTGAAGATTATCGTAGCAGGTCGCGCGCAGGAAAAACACAAACGCAGTGGGGGGCTCCCGCAGAGCGATGCGATCGTAGAGCTCCAGCGCCCCGGCATAGTTGCCGGCCAGATAAAGAGTGGTCGCCAGGTCGCGCATGACCACAATTTGTGTCCCGTCGATTTCCAGAGAGCGGCGAAGTTCCCGCGCCGCGTTTGCAAAATCGCGCTTCTGCAGCAGAATGCGGCCGAGCTCCGCGCGTAATAAGGCATCCTGCGGCGCAGACCGGACCGCGGCGGCGAGCACCTGTGCCGCAGCGTCCCATTGTTGCTGAGAGATCAGGATGGATGCGCGAAGCCTGGCGCGATCAAGCAAAGGCCCCGCGCTTCCATCCGCTCGGTCAAGCTCCGCCAGGGCCTCCGCTGGTTTTCCCGCCGCGGAAAGAGCGGAAGCAAGTTCAGTGCGCGCATCCGCGTCCCCTGGATTGATGCGCAGGTAACCGGAGAGTTCCGCGATGGCGGCGTCCGGTTTTTTTTGGTCGAGCAGGGAATTCGCCAGGGCGAGATGCGCTGGAGCGCTCTCGGGGCGGAGCGCAATGGCCTGACGCAGACGCTGATCAGCGTCCGCGGGTTTGCCTTGCCGTAGCAGCGCGACGCCCCACCGGAAGTAGGTGTCGTAGCTTTTCGCGTCCAGGGCCGCGGCCAACTCGTATTGGGCGATCGCTCCGGGAAGGTCATTGCCGCGCGCGAGCGCTTCACCGGCCAGAAACCGCGGCCTCGCTTGGTCCGGCAGCAGGTCCGCGGCGCGCTCGAAGGACTTCGCCGCGCCGGCGTAGTCGGTCATATCTAACAGCGTGAGGCCGACATTCAATTGCGCCGCGGCGAACGAAGGATTCAGCTCGCCAGCACGGCGATATTCGACAAGGGCGTCGCTCGGGCGGTTGAGCGAGCTGTAAGCGTATCCCAGTTGGAAGTGCATGTCGGCGTCGTTGGGATGGTCCCTCACGTAACTCGCAAGCAGGCTGGCCGCGCGGGCAAAATCCTGTTTCTCGAGGGCTTGCTGCGCTTCGCTGAGCCTAGAGTCGGCTCCCGAGGAAGTTTGGTTCTGAGCGCTGGACCCCGGAGGGCGGGCCGGGTGCTGTGCATGAAGTGAGCCGAGCGCGAAGAATGCAATCACCAGCCCGATGCGCATCAGATGTTTCATCGCTTGGCTGCCGGTAACGCGGTGGCAGACGCGGCCACGCCGTTTTTTCCGTTGGCCCCATTGCCGCCATTGCGATGCTTGTTGTTCAAAGCCCGGGCAAGGAATTTCCCCGTCTGCGATTGGGGATTGCGCGCAACCTGCTCCGGCGTGCCCGTGGCGACGATGCGTCCGCCCTTGTCGCCCCCTTCAGGGCCGAGATCAATCAACCAGTCGGAGGATTTGATGACGTCGAGGTTGTGTTCGATCACCAAGACAGAAGCTCCGCCTTCCAGAAGTTTGCGAAACGCCGCCAACAATTTCTGGATGTCATCAAAATGCAGCCCGGTGGTCGGCTCATCGAAAATGTAAAGAATGCCCTGATTGTCCTGACGGGTGAGATGCGCCGCCAGCTTCAACCGTTGTGCTTCGCCGCCGGATAGCGTGGTTGCCGATTGGCCCAACCGCAGATAACCAAGGCCGACCTCCTCGAGGATGCGCAGACGCGAAATGACTTTGGGGATTCCGGCAAAGAATGCGAGCGCCTCATGGACGGTGAGCTGCAAGACCTCGTGAATGTGACGGCCCTTGTACTGCACCTCCAGAACCGATTGTTTGAAGCGCATGCCTTTGCATTCGTCGCACACCAGTTCGATATCCGCGAGGAACTGCATTTCTACCGTCACGGTGCCGTCGCCCTGGCAAACTTCGCAGCGTCCGCCGGGAATATTGAAGGAGAAATGGCCGGCGGAGAATCCGCGGCGCTTGGCCTCCGGCGTGGCGGCGAATACGTCCCGGATACCGTCGAAGG
>JBGOTC010000330.1:0-2896 GCA_041476305.1 Terriglobia bacterium | reverse complement strand
TACAACGAGTGCGCTTCCAATGATTTTGTCCTCTCCGGTGGCGGCAAGAGCCCCCAACTGTTCAGTAGCGATATTCATGACTGGCGGATCACTTTCGTTGACACAGGAATCAACTCCAATATTGGACAGCGCCTGAAAGCAGTCGAAAAGTATTTGGAAGGAGAGGAGGAATTTCTGGCGAACTACACAGATGGCCTCACAGACCTCCCGCTTCCCCAACAGTTGGACCACTTTCACAGCAACGGCAAGCTCGCGAGCTTCCTTTGCGTCAGGCCGAACCTCACCTACGACCTGGTCTCGTTGCAGCCCGGTAACGCCAATCTGGTCGCCGAAATGCACGCGATGAACAATGGAAGCGTCCGGGTGAATGGTGGATACTTCATTTTTAAGAGAAAGATTTTCGATTATATCCGTGACCATGAGGAGTTAGTCATAGAACCCTTCAACAGACTCATCGGAGAAAAGCAGCTCATCGGCTACTCGTATGACGGGTTCTGGGCGAGCATGGACACATTTAAGGACAAGCAGAAACTGGAGGGCCTGTGCGCAGCTGGGACGGCGCCATGGGAAGTGTGGAAATCGAACGGCAATGGCGGTAAGCAGTAACCTCGACTCATTTCCCTGAAGATTCACATGCTTACATTGAACATGCTCCATGCCGGCACAGCGCCTCTCAATGTCCTCTGCCTCGGATCGCACGCAGACGACATTGAGATCGGCTGTGGCGGGACCATGCTCCGGCTGCTATCCGGCAATCCCAATGTGCAAGTCACTTGGGTCGTGTTCGGCGCCAGCAAGGAGCGCGCGCAAGAGGCCCGAAACAGCGCGGACGCGCTCCTGCAACATGCAAAGCAAAAGGAAGTCATTGTTCGTGACTTTCGGGATGGCTACTTTCCGTTCGAAGGCGCGAAGATCAAAGATCTGTTTGAAGGATTAAAGAGAGTGTCTCCTGACTTGATTCTTACCCAAAGCCGCGTGGACGCGCATCAAGATCACCGCCTGATCGCGGAATTGACTTGGAATACCTTTCGGGACCATCTGATTTTGGAGTATGAAATTCCCAAGTATGACGGTGACATGGGCCAGCCGGGATTTTTCGTTCCCCTGGATTCCGATGTGTGCCAGAAAAAAGTCCGTCATATCATGGATTCGTTTAAGTCTCAGCACAGCAGGCGCTGGTTCCAGCCAGAAACATTTCTCTCGCTGATGCGATTGCGCGGTATGGAATGCAACGCGGCGAGCGGTTATGCCGAGGCTTTCTACTCCCGCAAGCTTGTACTCTGATTCTACTGCGAAGACTGTGACAACCAAGAACATGTCAACCGCGCCAATCACCTCACCACTTGCCGCTGACCGGGGCCGCCTGAGGCGCGAGTCCATCGCGGAATTTTGGCGATACCGGGAACTGCTCTATTTCTTTGCCTGGCGTGACATCAAAGTTCGGTACCGGCAAGCTTTTCTGGGAGTGGCATGGGCGGTGATCCAGCCGCTCTTCAATATGCTGGTGTTCGCGTTTATCTTCGGACGGCTGGCGCACATGCCCAGCAATGGCATCCCGTATCCCCTCTTCAGCTATTGCGCCCTCGTGCCCTGGACATATTTTTCTGGTGTTCTCGGTCTTGCCAGTGGATCACTCACATCCAACACTTCGCTGATTACGAAAGTCTATTTTCCCCGCGTACTCTTGCCCGCCGGGACGGCCCTGGCCGGCCTGCTCGATTTTGGCATCGCCATGGTCTTGCTCGTCGGAATGATGATTTACTATCACGTGCAGGTGACCTGGCTGCTCTTGCTGACTCCGCTGGCGATTCTGCTGATGGTATTGTTGACGACTGGTGCCGGCATGCTGGTGGCGGCAATGAGCGTGAAGTATAGGGACATCAAGTATGTCCTGCCTTTTGCAATTCAACTCCTGTTGTTCGCCACACCCATCATTTATCCAGCATCGGTGGTTCCGGAAAATTACCGCCCCATCTTGGCCCTGAACCCGTGTTGGGGGATGGTGGATTGTTTCCGGGCGTGCCTGCTTCCAAATCAGCCGGTTCATTTCAAGCTGCTGGGGATTTCTGTTGGTGTTTCCATAGGATTATTTGCGGCTGGTCTCTACTATTTCCGGAAGAGTGAAAAGAGCTTCGCGGATATCATCTGACCTCGGAAGGGGGTAGACCCCGTCATTCGACCCATGAATTCCGCAATACAAATCGATAATCTCTCTAAAATGTACCGGATTGGCCACGTCAATCCGTCGTTGCGAGAGCACATCACAAACCTCTTGACGTTTGAATTTCTCCGAAAGAAATCGGAGGAAGACGTTCTCTGGGCGCTGCGGGATGTTTCGCTCTCCATCCAGCACGGTGAGACGGTGGGCATTATTGGGCGAAACGGGGCAGGGAAGAGCACTCTCCTGAAAATCCTCTCGAAGATCACCTATCCCACTTCTGGCGCCACGCGCGTGGAAGGGAGAGTCATATCCCTTTTGGAAGTGGGGACAGGTTTTCACGACGAACTGACCGGGCGGGAAAACATTTTTCTGAACGGGTCAATCCTGGGCATGCCGAAGAAGGAAGTGAAGCGTCAACTGGATGCAATTGTTGACTTCTCCGGCATCGAAAAATTCATCGACACGCCAATCAAGCGATATTCCTCCGGAATGCGCTTGCGCCTGGGCTTTGCAGTGGCGGCGCACCTGGATCCCGACATTCTGATTGTGGACGAAGTGTTGGCCGTAGGCGACGCGGCATTTCAGAAGAAGTGCATCGATACGATTGAGAGATTGCGGGCCACGGCGCGGACCATCCTTTTTGTCTCACACAATCTGGCCGTGGTGGAAAACCTTTGTGAGCGATGCATCTGGCTGGATCATGGCGCGGTCCAGATGGATGGTGAAAGCCGCACT
>JBGOTC010000329.1:0-2928 GCA_041476305.1 Terriglobia bacterium | reverse complement strand
ATCCGGTTGGGGCGTGCTGTAGCGGACCCATTCGCCCCTGCGGGCCAGGATGGCCTGGCCCGCGATGACGTCGAATATTTCCGAGCGAGTTTCCACGCGAAGCGTTCCGCGCAAGACCACCGAATACTCGTCGAACTCAGGAGTTTGACCCGGCTCGCACCAATCCGCCGGACTGTTCATGTGAGCAATGCTCACGGCCTGCGTGGCGGAATTGATGCGCCCGACATATTCGGCAATGCGCTTCGGTTTATTCCCCGCCGCCATGATGATGGACGGCTGCTGGATGAGAGTCGCCATAGATCCCCTCCGGATCAGGCTCGCGTGCCAATCACTTCCAAATATTCGGCGAGCACGGTGGTGCTGCCGGCGTCGGCGCGATTGTTGGAAGTCCACAGCGCGTCGAGTTCCTGGCGGAGAGTCTTGCTCCCGGCCTCATCCAGCGAAGCGAAGGCCTGATTGGTCGGGCCGTAATAGAGGCGGAAGAACTCCACAACTTCCGCGGGCGGGAAGGGATAGGTCATGGTGTAGAAGCGGCGCGTGAGGCTCAAATCGGAGAGCCCGGCACCGAGGCGTTCACGGACAGTGGCTTCATCGCCCCACAATACCGGCGAGGGCATGCCGGAGGGCGCGATGAATTTCGCGATGGTCTTGAACATCTGCCCAATGAAGCCTTGCGGAGTCCAATTCGCCATGGCCAGAGTACCGCCCGGAGTGCAAACGCGGAGCATTTCGTTGGCGACGAGTTCGGGGCGTGGCGCGAACATGGCGCCGATCAGGCTGACCACGACATCGAAGCTGGCGTCGTCAAACGGCAGGGCTTCCGCGTCGGCGACCTCGAAGCGGGCCTGCAAGCCTTCGGCCCTGGCGCGGGCGCGCGCCCGCTCGATGGAATTTGCGGCGATGTCCACGCCGGTGACCTGCAGGCCGTCGCGAGCGGCGATGAGGGCCAGCTGGCCGGAGCCGCAACCGACGTCGAGCAACTGGCATCCGGGAGCGGCGTTGAGGCGCTCGTAGAAGTCGCGAGCGTTGCCTTCCATGTAGCGCGAGAAGCGGTCGTAGTCCCCGGCCGACCAGATATTTTTCAGGCGGGCCTTCAGATTCGCAAAATCGGGCGAGTTACTTGTAGCGCTCATTGTTTCGTCTCCTTGAGATTTGGTCCGGCCCTTCTGGTCAGGGGCCAGAAGCTTTTCGAGCAACTTTACCTGGACTAACGGCATGTGCAATCTCCGCTCAGACTTGCCGATTTGATGCTCTTGTCGCGTCGTAGTATTCAGCGACGACTGATACGATACATGTCGCGGGGGTTTCGCACTTACCCGCGCGTCTGGGATTCTTGGCCGGGATGAATTAGGATGTACTTTCCTTGCCCAGGCGTCCGGCACAATTTGCCGAAAGGACGTAGAGCACCCGGGAGCCCACATGGACGTACTGTCTGAAGTCCTGAAAGCCGTGAAGCTTGACGGGGCGATGTTCTACAACGCCGAATACACCGCGCCGTGGTGCATCCGGTCACCTGCCTCCGGCGTTGTCGCACCCTATCTGGCGCCGGAACCCCGGCACGTCATCCTCTATCACCTGCTGACCGAGGGCCGCGGATAAGCATACGTTGAGGGAGAGGAGCGGCGAATCTCGATTGAGGCTGGCGACGTCTTGATTTTCCCGCATGGTGATCCGCACATCATGGGGAATGGCGTGTCGATCAAGCCGGTGGACAGCGAAAGAGAAGTGGAGCGAATCCTCTCGCAAGGCCTGAAAGTTTCACGACTTGGAGGAGGCGGCGAAGTCACAAAGTACGTTTGCGGCTACATGGCCTGCGATCCGCAACTCAGCAAGGTCTTCCTGGGCGGGCTGCCGCAAATGTTCAAGGTCAACATCCGCAATGACGCTTCGGGCCAATGGCTGGAGAATTCCATCCGGTATTCGGTGAGCAACGCGGAAATCTCGACGCCTGGCCGCGGGGCAGTGATCGCGAAATTGTCAGAAGTGTTGTTCGTGGAGACCCTGCGACGCTACATCGCGAAGCTCCCGGAGGAACAAACGGGATGGCTGGCGGGCGTCCGGGACCCGGAAGTGGGGAAAGCGCTGGCGCTGCTGCATCGCAGGCCGGCGCACCCGTGGACGATTGCGGCGCTGGCGAATGAGGTGGGGATTTCGCGCTCGGTCCTGGCGGAGCGCTTCCGGCGCTACCTTTCGGAGACGCCCATTGCCTACCTGACACGATGGCGGCTGCAGCTTGGCGCGCAAATGCTGAAAACCAACAGCAACAGTGTGGCGCAAATCGCCATGGAGGTGGGCTACGAATCGGAGCCGGCGTTCAACCGCGCGTTCAAAAGAGAGTTCGGCTTGCCGCCGGCGCGATTCCGGAGCCATGCGAAAACAAGGCGCAGTGCGCCGGCGAGGCTGGAGGGGCCGAATACACGGCGCAGCGCGAAACGGTGAGGGTTCCGCGGCAGGTGATATGGAAGGGCAGGGCTCTTTGGGGCATTGTTTGACCCACCTCCACCATTCCGCTATCATTCATTCGCGGGGTGGAGCAGTCTGGTAGCTCGTCGGGCTCATAACCCGAAGGTCGCCAGTTCAAATCTGGCCCCCGCAACCAATTAGAGATCCAAGGCCGGACTCCAGACGTCCGGCCTTCTTGTTTTTGAAGGTCTGATATTTGTCGGGTGCCAATTACAAAAAGGGTCAAAGCGGTTGTTACCAGGTGTTGTAGGGGGTGTTGGAATTCGGGGAAATTGCGGTGGAGGCGGAGTGGACGTCGGAAATTCCTGTGGTGGTTTGATCAACGCTCAGCAGGATATCTTCCATCTCCACTTTCCAATCTTTGCGCTGCGTGATGGGGTCAACAGGAATTTCGTGAAGGTAGGTGCCCTTCAGGTCGTCAAGTGACTGCGGCGCGGCCAGCTTGTCCATGGTGTAGTGCTGGAT
>JBGOTC010000328.1:0-2943 GCA_041476305.1 Terriglobia bacterium | reverse complement strand
GGTGGCCGCCGGCTATTCGTCGGACTTCAACGGCGATGCCTACGCGACCGTCGCGGGGCAGAACTCGAACAACTCGGTGCGCGTGCCCGACCGCTTCATGGACGCGGTGGTGAACGACGGCCCCTGGCAGACCACCTTCCGCACCAACGGGCAGGTGCACGAGACGCTGCGGGCGCGCGAGCTATGGCGCGAGATCGCCGAGTCGGCCTGGCAGTGCGCGGATCCCGGTGTCCAGTTCGACGACACCATCCAGAAGTGGCACACCTGCAAGTCGAGCGACCGCATCAACGCCACCAACCCGTGCAGTGAGTTCGTGTTCCTCGACGACACCGCCTGCAATCTCGCGTCCATCAACTTGATGAAGTTCACCGGCAGCACGGGACAGTTTGACGTGGATGGCTTCCGCCACGCCGTGGATATCACCATCACCGCGCAGGAGATCCTGGTGGATAACGCCAGTTATCCCACGCCCCGCATCACGGAGAACTCCCACGCCTTCCGCCCCCTCGGCATCGGCTACGCCAACCTCGGCGCGCTCCTCATGTCCATGGCCCTGCCTTACGATTCCGACGCCGGACGCGACATGTGCGGCGCCGTCACCGCGCTCATGACCGGCGAGTCCTACGCGCAATCCGCGCGCATCGCCGAACGCCTCGGCCCCTTCGCCGGATTTGAAAAAAATCGCGAGCCCATGCTGGACGTCATTCGCCTGCACGGCGATTCGCTCCGCCCCATCAAGGAAGAAAATGTTCAGCCCTCGCTTCTCCGCGCCGCACAACAGTCCTGGGAAGACGCGCTCGCCCTCGGCGAAAAACACGGCTACCGCAATTCGCAGGTCAGCGTGCTCGCACCCACCGGCACCATCGGCTTCATGATGGATTGCGACACCACCGGTATCGAGCCTGATCTCGCGCTCGTAAAACTCAAGAAGCTCGTCGGCGGCGGCGTCATCAAGATCGTGAATAACACCGTCCCGCAGGCGCTACTCCGCCTCGGCTACACCCCCGAGGAAATGGAAAAGATCGTTGCTTACGTGGACAAATCCGGAAAAATTGAGGACGCACCGGGACTCAAGCCCGAGCACCTGCCCGTTTTCGATTGCTCGCTCACACCCGCCGAAGGTGGCCGCTCCATCTCCTGGCATGGTCATGTCCGCATGATGGCCGCCGCCCAGCCCTTCCTTTCCGGCGCCATCAGCAAGACCATCAACATGCCCGAAGAATCCACCGTGGAAGACATCATGCAGGCGTACATTGAGTCTTGGAAGCTGGGGCTCAAGGCTGTGGCCATCTACCGTGACAATTCAAAGGGCAGTCAACCCCTCGCCGCCGCCGGCGCACGGAAGGATGAGTCCTCGCAGCCGGCCCAGCCCGCGGAACACGCGGCGGCGGTGGTCCCGCAGCAGCAGGAGCTTTTTGTTCACGCGCATCGCCGCAAACTTCCCGACGAGCGCAAATCCATCACCCACAAGTTCTGGATCAGCGGTCACGAGGGCTACATCACCGTCGGCATGTATAACGACGGCACCCCCGGCGAAGTCTTCATCAAGATGGCCAAGGAAGGCTCCACGCTTTCCGGCGTCATGGATGGTTTCGCCCTGGCCATGTCCATCGGTTTGCAATACGGCGTTCCCCTGCGCGCTCTCGTGGATAAACTCATCAACACGCGCTTTGAGCCGTCGGGTTTCACGCACACCCCGGAAATCCGCATGGCCTCCTCCGTGCTCGATTACATCGCGCGCTGGATTGGCGGCAAGTTCATCTCCACCGATTATTTGAAGGTGAATGATGCGCCGAACACGGACCTGATTTCCGCTCCCGCACCGGCGTCCGTGGGTTTCATCGCTCCTTCTGCTTCGCCGCAATCCACGCCGGCGTCGCCTGCCGAAACAGCGCAATCCCGCGCCAGTTTCAGCGCGCGCACCATGACGTCCAGCGCTCCCACCTGCAGCAATTGCGGCATGCTCATGATCCCCAATGGCAGTTGCTACAAGTGCGAAAACTGCGGAGGCACCAGCGGCTGCAGCTAGGGCGCCTGACAACAGGACTAAATGGATTGAGGGGTGCGGCGCAAGCCGCACCCTTTCTGTTTTAGGAATCAGTTTTGGAAATGGACCTAGTCTTTGATGTGAGAAAACAAACCGGTGGTCCAGAGGTAAGCAAGGACACCTGCGAACACCACACCGATCATGAACAGCACCCACCGGAATCTCTTCCAGTGAGATTCATAGCCGGTCATTTGCGCGAAGACATCCACGACATAGGCTCCGCAGTAAGCCACGTTCGCGAGCACCGCGAGAAGAAACAGAAGAAGTCCCAGTTGAACAGTGAGACTTTGTCGCGAAACAGGATAAAGCACCGCGAAGTTGGCAACCACAACCAAAAGCAGTGCGCCGTTATAAACCAGGCGCATCCGTTCCCAGTATCGGACTGCGTTTGTCGCGGCTTCGCTGAAGGAAAGGGTGGTCATCGGAACTCCGAAGCCAATTGTAGCACTCCCGGACTTAGACGGGCCGTGCAGGAGGAAGTGGACTGTGCCCAAAAATAGGAAGGGGGTCCTTTGGGACCCCCTTATGTGACACCCCAATGGCCCTGTCGCGCAGTGGATGGGCAGGGCCACCCCGGGAAACATTTCTCGTTACTTAACCAATATGCAAGTCCCGTGCCACGAGGGAAGTTTATTCAAATCACACTCTATGCGCCTGACCTTGCAGGACTTGTAGTGGAACCGCCGCAATTCGACCATTCCGGCCCGGGCTACTAAATCCCGTTTTTCACAGAACTCGCCCAGATTCCTATGTTATCCGGAATCGCTCTCTAGAGGCCTTGAGGGTTTAAGCCCTTTCTTAGCGTTGTCATCCTGAGCGAAGCGAAGCCTGCCGGCAGGCAGGGACCTGCGTACCAGCTCCACCTCAGCTGTCTTTTTTCGCGCCAGCGAGTGGCC
>JBGOTC010000327.1:0-2964 GCA_041476305.1 Terriglobia bacterium | reverse complement strand
TGCTGATCTGATTGATCCTCTGGGCTTCCTGGTGATCATACCCATCCAGATAGTGCGCGCCCGGACCGAGGCAAGAGTGCTGGAACAGGCTTTTGGCGAGGCCTACAGGGATTACCGGGCCAAGACGTGGTTCTAAGTCTTCCGGGTAAGTCCCAAGGTGTTCCATTCGCGAGAAGCGATGCGCGGAGCAAATTTTTCCGGAACCGGACGAAATTACCCGGTGGGGCGGGCGCAAGCGCTGTGTTTTCAGCAGGTTTCGTTTGGCGCGCCGCGTGCCTTGAAGAAGATGCGATGGGGAGGGGCGAGCCGAGGATCCCTTTAGGGGATTGAGGGCTGGGCCGGCACGCCTCTCCTCCTCCACTTCCGCCGCCTACCACCCATCACACCCAAACGACCGTACCCGAATACGGCGGAAGTTTGCTCGAAAGCCATTCGCGGCGGATTCCCCAACCATTCAGGACTGATTCACTTGCAGAGCACACATGAACAAGTGGCTCCTTCTAGTGGGGGCGGAAGTGTGTTGCAATCGCGAAAGGTGATTCTGCGGTGCGGACTCAAGTTGAAGCCCCGATAGAGACTTCGTTGCGCCCCAGGTTCAATCGGCGGTCCACGGATCCCCGGGACGTCGATATCAGTGTGGTGATCCCCTGCCTGAATGAAGCGAACTCTGTGGGAATCTGCGTGGAAAAGGCGATGGCGGCGTTCGCAAAGGACGGGCTGAAGGGTGAAGTGGTGGTGGCCGATAACGGGTCGAGCGACGGGTCCATCGAAATCGCAGAAGCCCGCGGGGCGCGAGTGGTTCGGGCGCCGCAGCGCGGGTATGGCGCAGCATTGCGCGCGGGGATTTCAGCGGCGGCGGGGAAATTCATCATCATGGGCGACGCCGACGACAGCTATGACTTCTCCGTGGTATCCCAGTTCGTTCAAAAGTGGAGTGAAGGGTATGAAGTTGTGATGGGCAACCGCTTTCAGGGCGGGATCCGTCCGGGGGCGATGCCGTGGCATCACAAATACATTGGAAACCCGGGGCTCACAACAGTGCTGAATGTTTTTTTCGGCACGGGAGTGGGGGACAGCCACTGCGGGATGCGCGGATTCACGCGCGAGGCATTTGATCGAATGGACGTACGAAGCACGGGAATGGAATTTGCCTCGGAGTTCATCATCAAGGCGGGGCAACTGGGAGTGCGCATCACAGAAATCCCTGTGACACTGTTTCCGGACAAGCGGGGCCGCGCTCCGCATCTGAGGAGTTTTCGGGATGGATGGCGGCATCTGCGATTCATGCTTCTTTATGCGCCGAACTGGCTTTTCCTGTTGCCGGGGGGATTGTTGTTCCTCGCAGGAATCAGCCTGGTGTTCTGGTTGCTGCCGGGGCCGCGGCAATTGACGCCGAACGTGCAAATTGATGTGCATACAATGATTTTTGGGGTGATGTTCACATTGTTGGGCGCGCAGATTATTTTTGCGGGTTTCTTCGCCAAGGTGTTTAGCTACGCGGAGCGATTCGACCGCAGGTCCATATCGTTGCGGCGATGGTTGCACCGCGTGAAGCTGGAGCACGGATTACTGGTGGGCGCTGTCCTATTTCTGGCGGGGCTGATCGGGTGCGCGCGCGTGGTGTTGCAATGGTCGGCGAGCGGATTCGGACCGCTGCATGACGTCCGCCAAGTTCTCTTCTGGTCCATGTGGCTTTTCCTCGGAGCGCAGACGATATTTTCGTCGTTTCTACTGAGCATGCTGGGCATCAGCCGCAGCACATACATCGGCGACGACGAGCCGCCGCATGAGTCCTAATCCCGGATTAAAAGTTCTCGGCAAGGTACACGGCCGGTTGGTCCACGGCCGACGCATCGCCGTACTTGGTGAGCGGATAGCCGCGTTGCTCCGTCCGGGCTGGCGGCTGCTGGATGTGGGATGCGGCGACGGAAAGTTGGACGCGATTCTGCGGTCGCGTGCGAGCGGACTGGACGTGAGCGGTGTGGAGGTGCAACCGCGCGCGGATTGCAAGATCCCTTGCACGGCGTATGACGGAACGCACCTGCCGTTTCCGGAGAACTTCTTCGATGCATGCCTGTTTGTTGACGTGCTGCACCACACCACCGACCCTTTGACGGTGATTCAGGATGCGTGCCGCGTGAGCCGGGAGTTCGTGATCATCAAGGACCACGTTTCGGAAAACGCCTTTGACCACGCGACGCTGCGGTTCATGGATTGGGTGGGGAACCGTCCCCACGGCGTGGTGCTTCCCTACAATTATCTTTCCAGCGCCGGCTGGAATGATCTATTCAACAAAGCGGGGTTAGCGCAGGTTTCCGTGGAAAGCGAATTGCCGATTTATCCCGCGCCGTTTTCGATGCTGTTCGGGCGGAAGCTGCACTTCATTTCGTTGTTGAGGAAACAGAAATAGCGGGCGAGCAGCTAGGGTTGCAAGCTCGGAGAGTAAGGAATCAGGTGGGGTGCGGCGTCGGGCTCGACAATCCAGACAGTCCTTCCAGCAAAATAATCGAGCAGGGGTTTGGGATCCACTCCTGAAATATCACGCGCCCAAACTACTTTTGAAGAATCGATGTCCGCCGCGTTGTAAACCCACTCATTGTTGATGTTGTGGAGGTTGGGGGAGTACCGGACGATAACGAGGTGCTGCCCCGGCATGGCCGCGAGTTGATCCGCGATGTGCGCGCGGTCCCAATTAATTTGCCCCCACCACAAACCATAAAACGTGTAGGGATTCTGAATCACCTGCACAAAATAAATTGGAGTCACGGCCAGCGCCAGAACCACGATGGCGCGTGAAAGACCGATTCCCACGGGACGCGTGCCGATCTTCCACTGACGCATGTGGCGAATCAACTGCACCAGGATGGCAAGCAGGGCGGGCATGATCGGCGCGGCGTAGTGGGGGTTGGTCCAGGTGACAATGAAAAGGCCCACGAAGCTCAGCGCGAAGCAAGTGATGAGCAG
>JBGOTC010000326.1:0-2996 GCA_041476305.1 Terriglobia bacterium | reverse complement strand
GGCGAGCGCGGCTCCGGCAATCACCCATGACGTGGACAACGACTTGTGGCTCGTGCAGTTCAGCGTGCTGATTACTGCCGGCGGAGTCGGCAACACCGTGCGCATGGGGCTTGTAGTGGTTGGATTTGGACCAGAAGTATAAGGGCGCGCTGCCGCGTAGTTTGAATCGGCGATAGGTCTCCCGAACCAATGTACGTTTGCCCCCACTGCGAAACGGAAATCAATACCGCTTCCGAACTCTGCCCGCACTGTGGCGCGGACCTGGCTCCGGAAGCGGAGGCCACGCCGCCGAAACCACTGCGGGTGATTCTGATGCGCTGGGGAATTCTGCTGGGGATCCTGGCTGTGGCGCTGTGGGGATTCCTGTGGTACGTGATGCCCGCGCAGAGCGGGGATCCGGCGCGCGCGGCGGAAAGCCGGGCGGCCACGGCATTGAATGATTTGCGCGCGGCGATTGCATCATTTGCGGCAGCGCAGCCCGGCGGGTCTTTCCCCAGTTCGCTCGAGCAACTGGGAGACCGCGCGCGTTATGCGGCGCAACTCGCGCGCAGCGAGGGTTACCAGATCCAGTACACTCCGGCGCCGGCAGGCCCCGACGGAATTATTCGCAGCTATGCATTGCAGGCGCGCGCGGGGAATTTCGGCTTTCGCAGTTTTTATATGGATGAGAGCGGATCGCTCCGCGCCACGAAAGAGAACCGCGCCGCCAATTCGCAGGACCCGCCGCCCTAAATGCCGCCGCCCATCGCGTGAATTCCATCCAGCGGCCCCTAGTTCCGGGAGGTGGTATACTTTTCCCGCGCAGCCAAAAGGAACGCCGTCAGGCCGCACCGATTTCACACGGAGAGGTGCTGGAGTGGCCGAACAGGGCTGACTGCTAATCAGTTTCACCCCAAAAGGGTGACGGGGGTTCGAATCCCCCCCTCTCCGCCATTCTTACTCAAACCAATTTTCCCAGATCTCGATTGACGATGGCGTGCGCAGCCTATTTTGTTCTGTAGTCCTTAAGAAAAAGGACCAGGCCGAGAATCACGCCGAGGGCTTCTAGGAGCGCGAATCCCCAGGCCGTGCGATCGAAGAGAGTCATCCAGATCGCCGGGGCGTCCAGAAATTGGTGATTCACATTGTCGGCGCCGGGCGCGAAGAAGTGATGAAAGACCCCAAAAGCCAGCGCCCCGGCCATTGAGGCGGCAAGTAGAGCACCGCCCACACGCAACTTATTTCTCCACAAGAGATACGCGGCCACGAGCGGTGCGACCGTAATCACCGTCCCGATGAAAATCTGTTGCGCGACGGTCAAGCCAATTCCCAGCCGGCTGTGCGCGAATCCATGCACAAGGGAAACAGCGAGGTGAATCAGGACTACGCTGATCGCGAATCCCACCGGGCCGCGTCCACTGCGGGGGGCGAATCCATTAGCGATCATCGAGCGGCCTTCGTTGCCAATCCAAGAAAGTTCTCAGCGCGCCATGCAGTCACAATTTCGTCGAGGGTTTCGAGGTAGCCGGGAAACTTCGGACTCCACCCAAAATCGCGGCGGAAGCGCGCGTTCGAGGTCCGCGTGGATGAGGTCATAAAGTTTACGGCGGTTTCACCCGCAAACCATTTGGCAAGCCACCTCGGAACCCGCCGCGGCTGGGGCGCGCCCATCATCCTCGCCATTTCGCGGATCAGCGCTTCCGATAGAACCGGCTCGTTGTCGGTCACGTGCCACAAGCCGCTGCGTCCCGCTTCGGTGGCCGCGACGAACGCGCTCGCCACATCATCCACATGGATGATCGACCAAACCGCGTCGCTCTTTCCGCCCTTGGTTACGATAATGGGCAGCTTTCTCTCCGCGAGCATTTTTCCAAAGGCGCGTGTGTGGACGGCGTCGGGCGACTGGAACCAGGCGCAGCGAAGAATGGCCGTGCGGAAACCGCTGCGCGGTGCTGCCTCACGGGCGATCGTTTCCATGACGGCGGTGGATTGGATCATAGGGTCCGAATTGTAGGGCGAGCCCTCGTCGAACTCCGATTCATCCGCGGGACGCGCGATCCAGGTGATGCTTTGAACCACGAGCGTTTTCCCGCCAACACGCGCCGTGGCCTCGACCAGCGCGCGCGTCCCCTCCACGCGAATCCGGTCGTTCATTACCCACTCACGGGGGGAAGGCTTGGAGGAAGCCGGTATTGCCGTTGCCGCGTGGATCACGGCATCGGCGCCTTCAGCTGCGTGGGAAAGAGAGTTCACATCGAAGAGATCGCCGGGGCGCGGCTCGCCGCCCAACGAGCGGATCGTCTCCTCGTTCTTTGCGCTTCGAGCCAGCCCTGCAACAGCGTGCCCGCGATCGCGAAGTTGCCGAATGAGCCTTCGGCCGAGAACTCCTGTTGCACCGGCGATGAAAACTCTCACAATCAATCTCCTATGGATGTGACTCCGACGAGGCCCTGCATTCTGTACCTCGAAGCAATGTGATAGTCTGGCGCACCTGCAAATTTAGATGAAATAACCCCTGCGGAGTTTCGTGAATCCGGTGAAAATCGAGCTCGACACTGGGGGATCGCCAATTCCGATTGTGTAATCTGCTGTTTCTGATATGTGCTGCAATTCCGGGTGAACCCCTGCTCCCGCAAAGGGCAGTTTGCGCATAGCGGGGCCGCGCCGGAATCATTTGCTTGACACTTTCCAATTACATGTATATACATATAACATGAACACGGCCACGAAACACTCAGTCCCATTGCCCGTACTCCCCTGCGCCTGTGCGAACCTTCGCCGCACTGCGCGCGCGGTCACCAGAATGTATAACCAGGAGCTTCGCAGGACTGGACTTGAACTGACTCAATTTACTTTGCTGATGGGCTTGAGCCTCACCGGGGAATCCACTCAAGGAAATTTGGGGAAGTTGCTTGCGCTGGATACGACCAGCCTAACGCGAATGCTCAAGCTCCTCACAGAGCGCGGATGGATCAGTGTGAGAGCGGGAGACGACCGCCGGCAGCGCCTTCTGCGGC
>JBGOTC010000325.1:0-3024 GCA_041476305.1 Terriglobia bacterium | reverse complement strand
TGTTCGTATTGTGTCGCCCGCATCTCCCTCCAGGCCGAAGTCTCTTGCCCTTGGTCTTGCCGAACTTCGCCGCCTGGGTTGTACCGCTGTGTCCTCACATCCAACCAAGCCTTCTGGTTTTTTCTCTGCTCCCACAAAGCGCCGCGCGCGGGAACTCAATTCTGCCCTTGCGGATGAGGATTGCAGCGCAGTGGTGTGCACGCGCGGGGGTTATGGCTCGGGCGAACTGATCGGCCACAATTTGTTGCGGGTCCCCGCGCGCCCCAAGATCTTCGTAGGTTACAGCGACATCACGTCGCTGCAGATCTATCTCTGGCAGAAACACGGTTGGGTGACTTTTTACGGGCCTATGGTCGCTTCGGGCCTCGCCGGGGGCGCCGGCGGCAAGCACGGCTACGATGAAGCATCCGCCCGCGCAGCATTCACAGAAGCGTTCGATGGCTGGTCCCTTAACCTCAAAGGCCGGACGATGGTGCCGGGGGTAGCCCGCGGCGTACTCCTCGGCGGCTGCCTGACTCTTGTGCAATCGACTCTCGGCACTCCATGGGAACTCGACACGCGCGGCGCGATCCTCCTCTTGGAAGACCGCGGCATGAAGCCCTACCAGGTGGATAGCACCCTGATGCATTTGCGCAATGCTGGGAAATTCAACGGCGTGCGCGGAATTATCCTTGGCGAATTCCCGGATTGCGAGCCCGCCGCAAAGGGCAGCCCTACGGTGAAAGACGTCTGCCGCCGCGTGTTGCGCGGGCTGGGCGTCCCCATTGTTTGGGGAGTGTGTGTGGGCCACACGCCGCGCCCCATGCTCACTCTTCCGCTTGGAGTCCGCGCGCGGCTGCACGCTCGTGGGGCAGGGAAGCTCGATATCGTGGAACCGGCGGTCACACCATGACCCCCGCGCATCCCATCCATCACATTCACTTGTGCGGCATCGCAGGAGCAGCAATGGCCCCGCTCGCCGGAATGTTCGCCGAAAGTGGCTATCGCGTGACCGGCTCCGACGCGGGAGTTTATCCGCCGGCCTCCACGTTGCTTGATTCGCTCGGCATCAAATGGAATGACGGCTTTGCCGAGTCCAATCTTCAGCCGCACCCCGATTTGGTAGTCATCGCGAACGCATTGCCACGCGGTAACGCTGAAATCGAATATGTCCTCGATAACAGGATTCCTTACCTGTCGCTCCCGCAGGCCGTTGAGGAGTTTTTCCTGCCGGGGCGCGATTCGCTCGTCGTCGCCGGCACGCACGGAAAGACGACTACCACTTCACTCCTGGCCTGGATCCTGCATGTCGCCGGACGTCGCCCGAATTTCCTGATAGGCGGCCTCGCGGAAAACTTTGGCAAGAGCTACGGCCTGGAAGGCGGCGCGGAATTTGTCATCGAGGGCGATGAATATGACACTGCGTTTTTCGATAAGAGCCCGAAGTTCCTGCACTACCATGCGCAGGAACTCATCATCACCTCTCTCGAGTTCGACCACGCCGATATTTACGCGGATCTCCTGGCCATCGAATTGCAATTTCGCCGCCTCGTGAATCTTGTCCCACGGAGCGGAAGAATCATTGCCTGGGCTGACTCCGGCCCTCATGCGGAACCCGTCCAGCGAGTCATTCAAAAGGCTTTCTGTCCTGTGGAGACCTACGGCCTCGATGGCACAACTGACTGGGTCGCGGGAGACATCTTAACTGTGGATGATGCAACGGAGTTTCGCATCGCTCGCCGCGGTGCGGAAATGGCGAAGATTCGGCTCCCTCTCGCGGGCCGCCACAATGTTCTGAACGCTCTTGCCGCAGCTGCGCTTGCGTTCGGGCGCGGCGTCCCGCGCGACGCGGTTGAGGAAGCCCTCAACACCTTTCGCGGAGTCCGTCGCCGCCTCCAGGTGCAGGGCGAAGTGAACGGCGTGCTCATCGTGGATGACTTCGCCCACCATCCCACCGCCATTCGCGCCACCATCCAGGCCGCGCGCGAACGCTGGCCCGGTCGCCGCCTGTGGGCCGCGTTCGAACCACGCTCCAACACCATGCGCCGCAATCTATTTGAAGCCCCACTCGCGGAGGCCCTCGCGCTCGCGGATGGGGTCGCGCTAGGTGCTGTCAGCCGCGCTGCGCTCCTCTCCGACGCCGAGCGCATGTCGCCGGACCGTGTCGTTGCGAAAATCGCGGCAGCCGGACGGATTGCCAAATCTCTCGGCAGCGCCGCGAATGTCGCGGAATACCTGCTCGAAAACGTGCGCCCGGGCGACGTCATCCTCGTCATGTCCAACGGCAGTTTTGACGGGCTTTGCAGAATCCTTCAGGCGGGTTTGGAGAATCAGAGGACAGTCAAAGTCTCTCCACGATTATGAAGACCCATCGAAAGCTGTCGCCCATCCGCATCTATACCCTATTTGGGCTGGCTATCTTCCTCTTCAGTTGCGTTGGCACCGTCCAGGCGACAATCAACTACAGTATTTCACTCGCCAATCCCGAGGCGCATCTTTTCCATGTGACCATGACCATTCCTGATGTACATGGCGGGATCATTGTCCAGATGCCGGCATGGAATGCCACTTATCAGATCCGCGATTTCGCTTCGCGTATTCGCGACCTTCAGGCGACCGATGAGCCAGCAGTGCGGCTGACTCTTTCCAAACTTGACAAACAGACCTGGAGCATTACTGGCGATGGAATGATTGCGATTACCTACGCCATTTTCTGGGATGAGGCCAGCCCGTTTTCTTCTCAACTCAATCCTGACCACGCGTTCATGAATTTGGCCGAAATTCTCCTTTATGCCCCAACCCGCCGAAGTGAAGCGGTAATGCTCTCGTTTGGATCAGATACGCCGCTCAAGTGGAAGCTCGCGACCTCATTAGAAGGGTTCTTGTGGAGGTCAGGACCCAACAAGCGAATGGGATTCAGCGTACCCAACTACGACCAACTCGTTGACGCCCCCATCGAATTCAGTGACTTCCAGGAATTCACTCTCGAAGGTATTTCTCCGCCTGTCCGCGTCGTCGTCCACGGCGAAAACTGGAACAAGGGCG
>JBGOTC010000324.1:0-3077 GCA_041476305.1 Terriglobia bacterium | reverse complement strand
GTCCGTCACTTCTTCACCGACCAGTCCGGCGTCATCCGTTTCGACGCGACGGCTGTGGCGACGGTTGCCAGCTCGCCCTTGCAGTAAGATTTTCCACCCCCCGACGCGACAGCAGGCGGAGGCCACAAGCCTCCGCCTTTTTTTGTCCGCACGTATTCCTCGTGATCCAACCTGCGCAATCTCTTCCCGCAACAACGCCCTATCTGCGAGTCTTCCATCAACTGGCGTAGAATGGCCTTCCAATAAGTCCCATCACTGAAAATCAAACGGAGGATCACATGGCTTTCACAACAAGGGGTACTGACGATTCAGGACCGGAGTTTCGGATGTCGGCAAGGAGGAATTGGAACTTGCGCAGAATTGGGATGATCGCGGGCGTCGTCGTTTTCTTATTGCTCGTCTACATGTCCATTGCTTACGTGCCGGCGGGCCACGTCGGTGTGCTCACGATATTCGGCCGCGTCACGGGTGACATCCTTCCCGAAGGCACGCACTTCGTGAATCCGTTCAAGACCAACAACGTCCTCACCGTCCGCACCATTGAGATGAAGGAAACCGCGACCGTGCCCTCCGATGAAGGTTTGATCATGACGCTGGACACCTCTCTCCTTTTCAAATTGGACCCTTCGAGAGCCGCGGAAATCTACCGCACTGTTGGCCCTGACTATGTCACCACCATCGTTGAGCCAAACCTGCGTTCCGCCATCCGTGCCGTCACTGCAACACACAGTGCCAACGCTCTCTACACCGGCGGCCGTGAAGAAGTGGCAGTCAAGATTCAGGACGAACTTGGCAAGATCCTGAGCGCGCGCGGCATCATTGTGGAAAGCGTTTTGTTGCGCGATGTTCAGTTGCCCTCCTTGCTGAAGGCCAGCATCGAAGGCAAGCAGCAGGCCGAGCAGGACGCTCTGCGCATGAGTTTCGTGCTGCAAAAGGAAAAGCAGGAAGCGGAACGCAAGCGCATCGAAGCCCAGGGCATTTCAGACTTTCAGCATATCGTTGCGCAGGGGATCAGCGCGCAATTGCTGGAGTGGAAGGGAATCGAAGCCACCGAGAAGCTGGCGACCAGTCCGAATTCAAAAGTCGTCATTATCGGAAATTCGCGGAATGGGCTCCCCGTAATTCTGGATCAGAAATAGGGTCGCAGGTTTCACCAGGGGGGCTAAGAAACGCGAGTGAATAGTCGCTCGGCATTCTTCTCGCCGAGCGGGCGAATCCTGCGGCGCGCCATTGCCATCAGTGTCAAGAGTCCCGCGCTCAAAAGGATCAGCGATGACGGCTCCGGAACTTGTATCGGAGCAGTCGGTGTGATGACCACTGGCGTGACTCCGCCTCCGCCGCCACCAGTGCCGGTGTAAACGGGCAGGCTGCCTGCGCCGCTGCCGTTCGCACTGCTGGCCCATTCGAGCGTCACCGGAGCGACGCCTTGTTCTACAGTTCCGATGGAGGGTCCGTTGAAATTGGGAGCATCAAGCCTCGCGCCGGAAAAGGCGTGCCCCAGAAGTGTTACGCCATTTGCGGCGTGCAGCGCTTGCAATTCCCCCGGCGAAGCAAACTCCGTCGATTCACCCGCAGCGCCGCCGCTGTATCTCGATCCGCGCAGGTTGATCCGCTTGTGTTTCCCGGCAATTCCCGTTGCATCCGGTTTGCCTTCGCCCGCTCGGCCGCCAGGAAGAACCGCGGTGTCGCCGAGACTCAGCGCGAGGATCAGCACAAGCGCCAGAAGGATTGTCCATTTCACCAGCTTGTGTCTCGCCACGAATGTTTCTCCAACATTTACACTTGCATGAGCGCTTCCAATCGCGCTCTGTGTGTTTGCTACAAGTTAGCGTTGACGAGGAAGCGGAATCCGCGAATCGGTTTCTCTTATTTAGAGATGTGAGGAAAAAGTGGAAAGAGCAGGAAGTTCAAGATTGAAACATGTGCCGGATTGAAACAGTCAGCCGTGAATTTTCACAAAACTATTTGCGCCGCCAATTCGATCAACTTACCGCCGCACCACCACTTTGTCTTTCGCGTACACGATAAAGTCCTCGTATGGCCCCTTGAAATCGTCAATGGGGCCGCCGCCAAAGTGCCAGATGCGCGTGGCCACTTCATCAATCACGTCGTGGTCGTGAGTTACCAGCAAAACCGTGCCCTCATATTTCTGCAGCGAAATATTCAGCGCGTTAATCGACTCCAAATCCAGATGGTTTGTCGGCTCGTCCAGCACAAGCACGTTGGGCTTCTGCAGCATCAGCCGGCAAAAAATCAGCCGGGCCACTTCGCCGCCGCTCAGCGCGCTCGTGGGCTTCAGCGCGTCTTCGCCGCTGAACAGCATCTGTCCCAGCAGACCGCGCAGCTCCTCCTGCGACGCCTGCAAATTAAACTGGTGCAGCCACTCGATGGTCGTGGTCCCCCGCGGCGCCGTCACCGCGCTTTCCTGAGCGAAGTAGCCCACGGTCACCTCATGCCCCCAGGTCACCGTGCCGCCGTTAGTCAGGAACTTGTGCTCCTCGGCGTCCACGTATCCCGGCGCGTTGCGGATCAGCGACCGCAGCAGCGTGGTCTTCCCCGCGCCGTTGCGCCCCATCAACGCGATTTTCTCCCCGCGCGAAACGCTCGCCGTAAACGGGTGAATCACGTGCAGCTCGTCGTAATTTTTCTTCAGCTTGACGATCTCCAGCGGGTGCCGCCCCGAGGGCCGCGCCATCTGGAAGCGGATGAATGGGCGCTGGATATTCGACCGCGCCAGCTCCGACGCCTGAATGCGCTCCACCTCCTTGCGCCGTGAAGTCACCTGCCGCGAGCGCGTGCCCGCGGAAAACCGCGCGATAAACTCATTCAGCTGCGCGATTTTCTTCTCGCGCTGCGCGTTTTCCGCCTCAATCCGCGAGCGGATCTGCGTCTTCGCCAGCACCATGTCGTCATACCCGCCGGGGTACATGATCACCGTCTGGTAGTCGATATCCGCGGTGTGCGTGCAAACGCTGTTCAGGAAATGGCGGTCGTGCGAAATCACAATCAGCGAGCCCTCGTAGGCGCACAAATAATCCTGCAGCCAGTGCACCGAATCCAGGTCCAGGTTGTTGGTC
>JBGOTC010000323.1:0-3082 GCA_041476305.1 Terriglobia bacterium | reverse complement strand
GGCCGCCGGCATGGGCCTGGGGTTTCCGCTTCTGGCGTGGGTTTTCAATTTCACGTTGCGCCGGTGGGGAGATGGATGGCGCATCCGCGGCCCCGGCGATTGGCCCGCGCTGGCAGTCCTGCTGCTTCTTGTTTCACTGGCGCAGGTTGCGCTGTTGCCCGTCGGCAATGCCATCAGCCGGCACTTCGAACATCAGGCGGACGTTTACGGTCTGGAGGTGATCCACGGAGTTGTCCCCGATGCCCCGCAAGCGGCCGCGCGGACATTTCAGTCTCTTGGCGAGATAAATCTCGAAGAGCCGGAACCTTCCGCGGTCACCGTTTTCTTTTTCTACACGCACCCGCCCATCGCTGACCGCCTCGCCTTCGCGCTTCAATACAACCCGTGGGCCTCCCACGCGGGGCCCGAATTCATTAAATAGACCTCACTCTCTTGCTCTGATTCTTCTGAAATGCGCCGCCACTTTCGCGCGGTTGCCGCAGGTCGCCATCGAGCACCAGCGCCGTTTTCCCGTCCGCGAAGTGTCGTAGAAGAAGAGCGTGCACTTGGGATTTGCGCACTTGCGGACTGGCGCTGCGGGGCCTTCCGCGACCAATTCCGCCGCCGACCGGGCTATCGCCGCAAGCAACCACTCAAGGCCCTGCGACCTCGACCGAAGAGTCAGCAACCAATCTTTCGGTGCGGGCCTATCCACGCGCTCCAGCCAGTCGTGTCCTTCCGTGTGGCGCAGGACGGCGTTAATCGGTGCGATCCATTCCGAGCGCAGCCGCTGCCCGGTCTCCCGGGCGCGAAGAATTTCTCGCAGCGCGTCTCGCAATTCGACCGCGAGGGCAAGGACCCTGCCGGTCTCCTCCGGGGCCACGGCCTCAAGCTCGCGCAAGGGGGCGCCCCTTTCAGGGGCTACCTCGCCTGTCGCCATGAAGAACTCCACAAGGATCCGCCAGGTCAGTAACTCTTGCCTTAAGCCGTTAAATGCGGGTGCCGCATTTGCAAAATCCACGGAGAGCCTTCCCCCGACAAGGGGGTAGGCCGACCCGCGGACATAGCCGGGGCGACTGGAGGGGCGAGCCATCCTGGTGATAATAGACCAGTTCACCGGGAATCGTATAACCTATAAAATGTATCTAATAGGTTAGTTGTTCGATGCTATTGCGCCCGCGAGCTTTTGGGTTCAAACTGAACTTTTATGATTCCATGAGGAGTGAAAAGCGACGCGATGAAGAAGCGTTCCGTAAGTCTACTGGCCGGTTGCGGGCTAGCCCTTCTTTTTGCCGCGGCATGGTTCCTCGGTGCGCATGATTCAAGGTCGAATAATGTCGTGCTAGGCGCAGAGAAAACCCCGGTCCTTGTGGAGTTGTTCACTTCGGAGGGCTGTTCAAGCTGCCCCGATGCCGACGCCCTGCTCGCGCGCCTCGATACACAACAACCCGTCAGCGGGGCGGACGTGATCGTCCTTGAGCAGCACGTTGATTACTGGGATGGACAAGGCTGGCCCGACCCCTTCGCCTCTCGCGCTGCCACGAAGCGGCAGGAGGACTATGCCGCCTTTCTCCACTCCGAGGTTTACACTCCGCAGATGGTGGTGGACGGGCGCACCGAATTTGTCGGCAGCAGCGCCATCACCGCGCGCAACGCCATCCTGACCGCGGCGGGCATTCCCAAGGCGGCGATTCACCTGGAGTGGGCAGGCGATGCCGCAAGCAATTCGCGCGCGCTTCGCGTTCGCGTGAACCGCCTCCCGGCAGGCGCCTCCGGCGGCAGCGCGGAAGTCTTTCTCGCCGTCACGGAAAGCCATCTGCATTCTGACGTTCAGCGTGGAGAGAACGCCGGCCGCGGCCTCGAACATGATGGCGTGGTGCGCGAGTTTGCACGCATCGGCAAAGCCGACGCGAATGGAGAAGAATCGTTTGACGCGCAACCCTCGGTAAAGCTCTCCAGTGCATGGAAGCGCGAGAACTTGCGCGTCGTCGTCTTCGTCCAGGATTCCCGCAGCCGGCGCGTGCTCGGCGCCGCATCGCTCAAGTATTGACCTCTCCCGCGAGCGTCCTCTCCAATCTCTCCTGTCCGCGAGGGTGTTAAACTCTGGCACCGCGACGATGGCCAGGGTCGAACAAAGCGTCGAAATTGCCGCGCCGCCCGAAGAAGTATTTCTCTTTTTCGTTCCCCAACGCATGCCTTATTGGTATGGCGCGGAAATGTCCGCCGAATTTGAAGTCACCGGCGGCGAATCCGACTTCCGCGTGGCGCAAAAAGTGCGCATCACCGGCAAGCTTGGAAGGAAAGAAGTGGGGCACACAGCCGTCGTCACGCGCTTGGATCCTCCCCGGCTCCTGGAATGGCGGTTCGAGGACGCTTATGGCGTCCGCGGCCTTGAACGGTGGGAGCTGGAGCCTGCGGCCGGGGGGACGCAAGTGAACATGGTCAGCAAGTACGAAATTCCGGGCCGCTTCGGCCAGTTCTTTGACTGGCTCATCACGCGCCACGCCGTGGCCCGCCGCAACCGCGAATATCTGGAGCGCCTAAGGAAGTTTGTGGAGCGGCGCGGGAAATAGCTACTCGGCGACGATGCGGAGGAACTTCTTTTTTCCGGCGCGGATTTGAAGCTCGGCGCCTTTGGTGACCTTCACTTCGTGTTTCACGTCTTCAATGCGCGTCCCGTTGATTTCCACGCCGCCCTGCTTGATCAGCCTCTCCGCCTCGCTCCGCGAGGAAGCTAACCCCGCTTCTGTGAGCAGCGCGTGGAGCGCCCGCGCGCCCGCCGCCATTTTTTTCACCGGCATGTCGGTCGGCGCGCCGCGCTACTGGAACACTTTGCGGAATTCTGCCGCGGCGTGGATGGCTGCGGCTTCGCCGTGGAACCCGGTGATAATTTCCTGCGCCAGTTCGATCTTCACTTCCATGGGATGCGCGTGGCCCTCCGCCACGTGGCGGCGCAGGCGCGCGATTTCCGCGGGGGGACGGTCCGTCAACAAATCCATGTAAAGCCACATTTGCTCGTCGGAAATGCTCATCAGCTTGCCGAACATTTCCCCGGGCGCTTCCGTGATCCCCACGTAGTTGCCGAGGCTCTTCGACATCTTCC
>JBGOTC010000322.1:0-3113 GCA_041476305.1 Terriglobia bacterium | reverse complement strand
CTACCTCGACGCGATGGAGAAACTTCCCCAGGCGCTGCTCGAAGTCCGCCCGACACTGGCCGGAGCCGTGCCCCGCGTTTTTGAGAAGCTGTACGCGAATATTATCGCCAAGGGCCGCCGGGAAAAGGGCGTGCGACGCAATATTTTCGAGTGGGCTCTGCGAATAGCAAACGAGTCCGTGGCCTGGAAGGGCTATGGCAAGCCCGCCGCATTCGGCCTGAAAGTCCGGTGGTGGATCGCTAACAAGCTGGTCTATTCCAAAATTCGCGCGGGGCTGGGCGGCCGCCTGCGCGAATTTATTTCCGGGGGCGCGCCCCTGGCCAAGGAACTCGCCGAATTCTATTGGGCGATTAACTTGCCGGTTTTCCAGGGTTACGGTCTTACGGAGACCTCTCCTGTAATTACCGTCAGCCGGGAAGACGCAAACAAAATCGGCACCGTCGGCAAGCCCATCCCCAATTGCGAAGTGAAAATCGCCGATGACGGCGAAATCCTCACCCGCGGCCCATTGGTCATGAAGGGTTACTACCTCCGCCCCGACGAAACGGCCGCCACGATATCTCCCGATGGCTGGCTCGCCACCGGCGACATCGGCTATCTCGACACGGAAGGTTATCTGGTCATCACCGATCGGAAGAAAGATTTGCTGAAGACGGCGGGTGGAAAATTTGTTGCGCCCCAGCCCATCGAGAACACACTGAAGATGAGTCCTTATATCCAGAGCGCAGCGATCATCGGCGACCGGAAGAAATTCATCACCGCGCTGATTGTTCCCAATTTCGCGGTCGTCACTGCCTACGCGGAGCAGCAGGGCAGGCAGTTTACGTCACCGGCTGAGCTTTCGCGCGATCCCTGGGTCCGCGACCTCATCGGAAGGGAAGTGGAGCGCATCAACGCGCACCTTGCGCAATACGAAACCATCAAGCGCTTCAAACTCCTGGAGCAGGATTTCAGTTTTGAAAATGGCGAGTTGACCTACACCATGAAGCTTAAGCGCCGCGTCATCGAACAGCGGTACGCCGAGAAGATCGAGCAACTTTACGCCGACGTGGAAGAGCCACGCCCCGCCGCTCACTGATTTCCCTCTGCGACCCCACGGCGGTAGAATCAGTGACGGAGAAATTCATGAGCGATCAATTGGTCATTGCCGGCCGCGCCTTTCGATCCCGCCTGATTGTCGGCACCGGAAAATACCGCACCTTCCCGGAAATGGCGCGCGCCATTGAAGCCTCCGGCGCGGACATGGTCACGGTCGCCGTGCGCCGCGTGAACCTCACGGACAAGTCCAAGGAATCCCTGCTCGATTATCTCGACCGCTCCAAGTATTTTCTTCTTCCCAATACCGCCGGTTGCTATTCCGCGGACGAAGCCATCCGGGCCTCGCGGCTCGCGCGTGAAGTGGGCCTTTCCGATTGGGTTAAGCTCGAAGTCATCGGCGACCAGCAAACTCTTTTCCCTGATACCGCGGAATTGCTCCGTGCCACGGAAGTCCTGGCCAAGGAAGGATTCACCGTATTGCCCTACACCACCGATGACTTGATCGTCGCCCGCCGCCTCGTGGATGCCGGGGCCGCCGCGGTGATGCCGCTCGGCGCGCCCATCGGCTCGGGGATGGGTATTCAGAACTCCGCGAACCTGCGCATCCTCCGCGAACGCATCACCGAAGTGCCGCTGATCATTGACGCCGGCGTGGGCACCGCGTCCGATGCCGCCGTGGCCATGGAGCTGGGCGCCGATGGCGTGCTCATGAACACCGCCATTGCCGAAGCGCAGGACGCCGTGATGATGGCGGAGGCGATGCGCGCCGCTGTCGAGGCCGGCCGCAAAGCATTCCTTGCCGGACGCATTCCGAAAAAACTTTACGCCACCGCCTCCAGCCCGCTCACCGGTGTCGTCCGGTAAGAATCAATTCGCCGCACCATTTCAATTTACAAGAACAGCGCGTGCCAAATCGTATCTACGGCGCAGTGCACCAGCGCGGCTCCGAAAATCGATCCTGTCTTCCGCCACGTCCATCCGTAGAAAAACCCCGCAATTGTCGCCAGCAGCACGTAACGCCAATTGGGAAACCCGCCGTTCGCGATGTGCGCGAGTCCGAAAATCACCGACGCCGTGATCCACCCGCCGCTTTCCGTTTTCAATGTGCGCGAGAGCATGTTTTGCAGCAGACCGCGGAAAATAAATTCCTCAGGCCATGCCACAAGAAAGAAAATACCGAGCGCCGAAAGTGGAAGGGAAGCGAGCACCGCGTGCCCCGGCGCCCAGTGGAGGAAACCCATCGCCAGGCCCAGCGGTACATCCAAAAACAGTATTCCAAGGAATCCCAAACTCACCGCGGTCAACTGGTTGATTGGCCAACTGAATGAGTAGCCCGTGCCGTCGAGTCTTCGAATGAGCAGGAAACCCGCGATGGCAACATTCATCACAAGCAGCGTGGTCATCGCGCCGGCAAGCGCCCCTTCGGGATAGGGCCAGAGCGTTGTAAGCCAGTGCATTTTCGCGGGCACCGCGAGCAGGACAAGCGCGGCGTAATCATTCCAGCCGGGTTCGGAGGCTTCGCGGAGCGCAAGCAGCGCCAGCGGGGCGAGCACGTAGGCAAATGCAATCCCCCAGCGCAGGAAAGAGGAGCTGCCGGTGCCCACGGCGTAAATCCCATACGCGGCGAGAATGGGAATGGCGGAGAGCCACGCGATGCGTCGCCTCAACACGTGCCGCAATATTTCAGTAATACCCGCGGCGGCGGGAAGCAGGTATCCGGCCAGCAGCACCGCGAAGACGATCAGCGTGAATGCCAGCGCCCGGCCGCCGAACCCTTTCCAGTTGCCATAGAAGGCAGCGGCGAGCGTGAGTGTGACCCACAAGCCAAGGGCGAGCGGCAATCGCATCTGGCGCGGGGCGGGCATAGCGCGTTAGTCTAGCGCAATTTGCTGCGCTGACATGGCAGAGAAAACTCAGCACCGGCTGGCGTACATCGATTGGATGCGCGGACTCGCGTGCATCGCGATGTTTCAAACGCACTGCTACGATTCATGGCTTTCGCCCGCGGCGCGCCAATCGCGATTTTTCTGGTGGTCGCAACTTGGCGGCACGCTCCCCGCGCCGCTGTTTCTTTT
>JBGOTC010000321.1:0-3120 GCA_041476305.1 Terriglobia bacterium | reverse complement strand
TGAGCCTGTCGAACGGTGCCATGGAGGAGAAGCCCAAAAGCATGTTTGAAGTGATTGGGCGCGCCTTCGCTATCGTGGCACAAGGCAACCAGGCGGCGTGGCGGCGCGATGCCGATGTGGTGATTGAGCCGAACGTGATGAATGTCCTGTGGGATGAGTTCGAGCGGACGCCGGAGCTTGTGGCTGCGGGGGAAGCGGCGGCAAGGCTGGCACTGCCTTCAATCCGTGCGGCGATCTCGGCGTTTGCCCAACGAAGGGTTACCGCGCCGGCAAACGACTAGCGTCTGCAACATCTCGTTCGTGCTTCACCTTCAAATTTTGCGAATCTCCACTTTCACGGGCTGGCCATTGCCCTTGCCGCGTTGCGTCAGCCAGGCTTCCAGTGCGGCGGCAAGTTTCGGAGGTTCCACGCGATAGCTGGCTTCCATTCGGCCCTCGCCGGTGGGAAGCGTGTCGTCGAATTGCGCGTCATTCGTGAAATTGCGCATGCAGAAGGCATCAAGCCATTCCAGCGGGCAGGGCTTGCGCTCTTCGCCGAGAATGAGGTCCACGGCAAATTTCTGCGCGTACATGCGGCGAGTATAACATTTGCGATTCCAGACCGCAGAAGTGACCGAAGAGTCCGAGCAACTTCCGGGTGCTTGCAATCATCAATGTAGTTAATTAGGGTGGTCCAATGCGAGTGTGGCCTCCAGCTGCATGCGTTCTCGTGATCATTCCGTTGGTGATATCCACGGATGCGCCCGCCCAAGCCCCACAATCAACTCAGACCGAACAAATCAAGGCGCTCCTGTATCAGGCATTTGACGCCGCAAGGCAGGCAGAGAATTCTGAACCCAGGACACGCATTTTGGAGAGGGTTTTCAGTTTAGAAATATCCATCGGGAATCACGTTGCGGCTCAAAAGCAGGCTGGCCTCGTTAAGGACGCCGAGGGAGACGTGATGTTGGAGTGTGGCATCGCGTATGCGTTCGCAAAGAAGGGAGATGTTCAACGCGCATTCGCCAGTCTCCGGGGAACAGGAGCGGAAGGAGTTGACTGGTGCCTCGATGGAATTGCAGAGACGCTCGTCGAACAGGGAGACTTGGATGGAGCCGTTGAGGCTCTGTCTCAAGATGAGGATCTCCCGTCACGGGCAATCGGTTATGCCGTAACCGCGCGGGCTGCGACTAAAGTAGGTATGAAAGAAATGGCAACAAGGCTGTTCCAGCATGCCTTGCAGTTAGTCAGGTCGATCCAAGATGCGTGCCGCAGAGGTTTTGAATATCAATTGTTGGCGGAAAGCATGGCAGATGCAGGTAGGCCTGAACTAATTTTAGAATTTCTTTCAGAAATCAAGGGCTTAGCGCCCAGTCCGAAGGACACCTGCACAAACAAAGACATCCTCTCTTACTTTGCGAAAGCACAGACTGATGCAGATATGCTAGCCGAGGCCGAACACACTATTCAAACGATGGGAGACGATGATAGAGCGATCGGACTCAAAGATGATGCACGCGAGCATTTGGTGGCAGCTCTCGTTAGAGCAAAGAATCTTCCGGAAGCGGACAGAATTCTCCGGCTAATTAAGGGCCCAGGATCCGCATTTGGAGTGAAGATCGAATTGGCAGAAGCAAAGGCTCAAAGTGGAGACGTTCAAGGAGCTCTCGCATTGGCATTGGATATTCCAGATGAAGGATTTATCCCGGATGATCATGGGCCAAGAAACTCAGCTTATTCGCGTATTGCCCTCGTAGAGGCAAAGAGGGGGAGAATCCGAAACGCATTGCAGATTGCCAGGATGATTAGCGGCCCAAAAGATTTGGCCAAGACTTTGATCAGAATCGGCGCAACTGTTCCATTGCCCGACAAAGATCACGTTGCGGAAGGGATCTTCATTGAGGCGCGAGCGGAGGCACTGAAAATTGAAAAAGTCTACTTTCGAGCGACGGCCCTTTCCCATCTCGCGGGAGTGCTTGCCTCTCGCGGAGAGTTTACTCCTGCGCGGGAGGCAGCGGACCTTATCCCAGAGGATCTCTTAGAGGGCCAATCCCCAGAATACTTGAAAATCCACAAGGGAACAGCATTGGAAAACATTGCGTATTGGGAATGCAAAAAGAAAAACTGCGAGCAAGTTCTTCAGTGGGCGACCAATCAGACCACTCCGCTCTTCCGGAGCTACGCAATTGTTGGCGCGGTAGAGGCGATGCTTGGGCTTGAACCACCCCAGGATCATTCCATGGAGGAAGGGTATGGTTGAAATGACCCTAACCGCCCGGATGAAACTCGGAGCAATGGAATTGTACCGTCTCACGCCTGCGTGACCGCAGTCACAGCCTTATGTACCATCCTGAATCACAATACAATTGGGTAACTTGCCATTCGGCGCGGGCGTGCCTTAGACTTTCATCGCTGTCCGTAAACTGCTGCGATCGCGATTAGGGATTCTTCTTTCCCGGTAGAATCAATCCTCGTCAGCCCGGCAAGCTGTCAGGCGAAATTCTCAGGAGAATTGGTGTCAACGCCTCTGGAACAATGGGTGGAGCAGGTGGCGCGGCAGACGCGCCCCGAGCGAGTGGCGTGGTGCGACGGCTCTGAGACTCAGCAGCAGGAGTTTCTGGCCACAATGGTGCGCGAAGGCCGCACCGTGGCGCTGAATGCGAAGACTTATCCGAACTGTTACCTGCACCGCAGCGATCCAAGCGACGTGGCGCGCACCGAGCAGGTCACCTTCATCTGCACACCGAAAAAAGAAGACGCCGGGCCGACCAACAACTGGATGGCACCCGCCGAAGCGAAAGAGAAAATCGGCAAACTTTTTGAGGGCGCGCTGGTTGGCCGGACGATGTACGTGGTGCCCTACGTGATGGGCCCGGCGGATTCGCCCATCAGCAAAATCGGAGTCGAAATCACGGACAGCGCGTACGTTGCAGCGAGCATGCGCATCATGACGCGCATGGGCAAGGCGGCGCTCGACCGGCTGGGAAGTTCCGCGGACTTTGTGCCGGGACTGCATTCGTTGGGCGACCTGAACCCGAAAAAGCGTTTCATCGCGCACTTCCCGGAAGAAAAACTGATCTGGAGCGTGGGCTCGGGCTACGGCGGCAACGCTTTGCTTGGGAAAAAATGTTTTGCGTTGCG
>JBGOTC010000320.1:0-3157 GCA_041476305.1 Terriglobia bacterium | reverse complement strand
GTGACTGTCTGGCGGGCGGAATCGCGAGCCGCGGTTAGCTGCGCGGGCGTATTCAATTCCTTCATTGCCGCCCCGGCCAGGAAGTACTGCGCCCGGGCCAGCCGTGCTTGAAACGTTGCAATCGGATCAAGGTTGGCTATCGTGACCAGCTTGTCGATGGAGTCTATTGCCTTCGGATAATCCTTCAGGGCGGCGTAGGTATCCTTATAATCGTTGTAGATGTAAACCATCAACTGGGACTTCGGGTACTTCGCAACGAACTCGTCCAGGAGTTTGATCTTTTGCTGGGGATCCTTCTCCGCGTGCGCCGCCATGTAGGCGTCATACTCTTCGCGCGTGTAGGTCTGCGCCTGGTCAGCGCGCGCGCTCACGCTGCGCGCTGTTCCCGCCATGCAAGCAACCATGGCCACAGCAAGTAGAATCCCTCGTGAAACTTTCCCGATGCGACTCATATTGCTTGTGCCTCCTCGGCGGGATTGCGTTGCGGCCCTTCGCTGGGGCCGATTATCGCTCCGACTCGAAATGAGTCCAGACTTTAGCTGGTGGATTATAGGGAATCGTCGCAGGTCACGCAAGCGTGTTTCCCGGACGCGTGCGAGCCCGCCAAGCCTCTGCTTTGTTAAGATGTATTCCGCGCAAAAAAGGTCGCCCGCCACTCACTCTAGCCGGACATTGTGAATGGGAGGTTAAGACACCGGGCGCAGCCATTGGGTTCCATGAATTTGCCAGGGAGGCAGAATGCTTGAAACACGGGTCTTGTCGGGAAAACTGGCGATGATTACCGGCGCCAGCAAGGGCATTGGCCTCGCCATCGCGGAACGCCTGGCCGGAATGGGCGCGCGGCTGGCCCTGTGCGCGCGCAGCGCCGCGCCGCTCGAATCCGCCGCCGCCGGATTGCGCAAAGCGGGCGCGGAAGTCTTCTCCAGCGCCGCGGACGTCACCAAAGCCGATCAAGTGGGGCGATTTGTGGAGCAGGCGCGCGCGGCGCTCGGGCCGGTGGATATCCTGGTGAACAACGCTGGGCACGGAAAGTTCGGGCCGTTTTATGGATTCGGCGAAGATGCCTGGGACAGCATGCTGGATACAAACCTGAAAGGCGTGTTCCTCATGAGCCGCGCGGTGGCGCCCGAAATGATCAAGCGGAAGACGGGACACATCATCAATATTTCCTCCCTGGCGGGCAAGAATACCTTTAGGGACGGTGGAATCTATTGCGCCTCAAAGTGGGGACTGATGGGGCTCACCGGTTGCATGGCGGAGGACCTTCGCGGATACGGTATCCGCGTGGCGGCGGTCTGCCCCGGCTCGGTGGCCACGGAGTTTTCAGACCACAGCGGGCGCGACGCATCGAAATTGCTGCAGGCGACGGATGTGGCCCACGCCGTGGCCGCCCTCCTGACCCAGGGGCCCACAAGTTTCATGAGCGAGGTGCTCATGCGCCCGCTGGAGAAGCCGTGAGTCCGGCTGCGATTCCCCCGGGGGCGAGGTTGCCAATACTCGTTATGACGACTATTATGAATGCTTGGCCGCCCGAATCAGCAAATCGAAGCACTCCGTCCAATCGCTGGAAGCAGAAGTGTTCCTGGCGTTGCTGCACACCGCTGATTCCCTGCTTCGCACCGCGGAAGTCGCGTTGAACGCCGCGGGGCTTTCGCACACGCAATACAATGTGCTGCGCATCCTGCGCGGAGCGGGAAGCGCGGGGCTGCCGTGCGGCGAGATCGCCGCGCGCATGATTACGCGCGATCCGGACATCACGCGGCTGCTCGACCGGCTGGGGATCCGCGGGCTGGTGGCTCGTTCGCGGGAAGGCAGCGACCGCCGCGTGGTGCGGGCGCGCATCGCACCGCGTGGTCTGAAACTCCTTAAGACGCTCGACAAACCAGTGGCCGACCTCCACGTGAAACAGTTCGAGCGCGTTCCCGCAACACACATGCGGCAGTTGCTCGCGCGATTGCGCGAATTGCGCGGGGCGGACGGGGCTCCGGCAGGAAGACCATGAACCCTCAAATTCAATTCCTGGTGAACCACGGCTACACACTCCTCATCGCCTGGGTCTTTGCCGAGCAGGCCGGCATTCCCGTTCCCGCCGCCCCGCTCTTACTGGCAGCTGGAGCGCTTTCGGGAACGGGCCAACTGAATCCCTGGCTGGCCATCGCGCTGCCGGTTGCGGCGACGCTGGTGGCCGATTTCCTTTGGTACGAACTGGGGCGCCGCAAAGGCGTTCGCGTGCTGCAATTCCTGTGCAAAGTTTCACTGGAGCCCGATTCCTGCGTGCGGCGAACAGAAAATGTTTACGCGAAGCATGGAGCGCGGTCCCTGCTGGTTTCCAAATTCGTCCCCGGCTTGAGCACGGCGGCGCAACCGCTGGCGGGGATCTTCCGCATGCGCTATAGCCGGTTCCTCATTTTCGATACGCTGGGAGCTGTCATTTGGGTGGGCGCGTTCTTCGGATTGGGATATGCCTTCAGCGGCGAGCTGGAGCGAATTATGGCCGCGGCAACGCGGTTGGGCGTATGGCTTCTCTATCTACTGATCACGGTGTTTGTTGGATGGATCGGCTACAAGTATTTTCGCCGCCAGAGATTCATCCGCCAATTGAGGATTGACCGCATCACCTCCGATGAGTTGAAGCGCAAGCTCGATGGCGGGGAGGAAGTGGTGATTGTGGACCTTCGCGGGTCGCTCGATTTCGAGGCCGAACCGGCAATGATCCCCGGCGCGATTCACCTGGACGTTTCTGATCTGGAGCAAGTGACCGAGCAACTCGCGCAAGCGCCCGAAGTCATCCTCTACTGCAACTGCCCGAATGAAGTGACCAGTGCGCGGATGGCCTTGCTGCTCCGGCGAAAAGGCGTGAAGAAAATCAGACCGCTGACCGGCGGGCTGGATGGCTGGCGCAGGCAGGGCTATCCCGTGGCGCAGGGAGTTGACGCATCAAAGGTCGTGGAGTGAAGCGGACACTCTTCGCGCTGCCCTGGCCGAAGAATTACAATCGCGGAAGAACAATTCCCTGTTGCGCCTGGTATTTGCCCTTCTTGTCCTTGTAGGAAACCTCGCATTGCTCGTCGCTCTCGAAGAAAATCACCTGGCACAGGCCTTCGTTGGCGTAAATCTTCGCGGGCAGCGGCGTGGTGTTGCTGATCTCCAGCGTCAC
>JBGOTC010000319.1:0-3179 GCA_041476305.1 Terriglobia bacterium | reverse complement strand
TCACAATCTTGGAAAACGACGCAGGGAAGTGGAAGCAAGTGCTTCTCTGCGATGAACACCTGAAGAATCCGAATGGCTTTTTGGCCGGCACACCCTCCGCCGGTATCACCACCTGGCGTCTGCAATTCGAGCAGAACCATGAAAAGGGATTGCTCTTGTTTCTCACGCCGTTCGAGCAGGGGCCGGCAATCCGCGTCCAGTCCATCGAAGTGCGGTGGAACCCGGCCGTGAAACGGTATCAGGCGTTGGACATGAACTACGAGAATTTCCTCGGCGAGGCTCCGGCTCTGGAGGAAATTCGCCGCGAATTGAAATGAGCGCAGCCACACAAGCCGTCGCAGCAGCGCAGCCGGCCGCCAAACGGCCGCCTTCACCCGGACACCTCCGTTCCCTGCTGCCCTATGTCCGCAAATTCAAGGGAAGTGTCCTTCTCGGCATGTTCATGAACACCGGGATGGGCATCGCCGGTACGCTGGCGCCGCTGATTACCGGCGCGATCATTGATCTGATTCGCGGCGCGCCCGTCCCGCTTCCCAGTCTCGGGAGTGTCGGGCGCATCTCGCTCGGTCCCCTGACCCACTACTACAAACCGGCGGACAAGGCGGCGCTGCTGATTTTCTGTTTGGCCCTCGTAGCCGTCGTGGCCCTGAAAGGAATTTTTTCCTATTGGACGCGCTGGATTCTGATTGGCGTATCGCGCGATATCGAATTTGATCTGCGCAATGACATGCTGGCCTCGCTCGTAAGGCAGGAGCCGGAATTCTACGTCCGCAACCGCACCGGTGAGCTGATGTCGCGGTGCACCAATGACCTGAACGCTGTGCGCATGGTGCTGGGCCCCGGCATCATGTACAGCTCCACGACGCTGCTCACCATGGTTCTGGCGGTGGTTTTCATGCTGGTGCTATCGCCGCACTTGAGCTTCTGGGTGCTGCTGCCGGTGCCGGTGGTTTCCGTGGTCACCTGGTACTTCGGAAAGGTCATTCACAAGCTCTATGAAAGAATTCAGGCCGCGCTTGCAACGCTCAGCGCGAAGGCGCAGGAAAATTTGGCCGGCGTCCGCGTGGTGCGCGCCTACGCGCAGGAGAAGGCGGAGCAGCGTGGCTTCGACGCCCCCAACCGCGAATACGTGAATCGCAACCTGAAACTGATCACCGCATGGAGCATGTTTTTCCCGGCGCTGACCTCCCTCTTCGGCATGGCGTTCCTTCTGGTTTTGTGGCGCGGCGGCCGCGAGGTCATGATCGGAAAAATATCTTACGGCGAATTTGTCGCCTTCTACTCCTTTGTTGTCCAGCTTATTTTCCCCATGGTGGCCCTCGGCTTTGTGACCAATATTTTCCAGCGAGGCGCGGCGTCCATGGGCCGCATCAACTACATCCTGAACACCCAGCCGAAAATCAGCGATGCCGAGGCGCGGACCGATGGCGGCGCCGAAATTCACGGCGAAATCGAGATGCGCCATCTATCGTTCGCCTATCCCACGACGAGGAGCGGCGAAAGCGCGGGGGCCTCACGCTCACCTGGGAACGGGAAGCCGGCGGACCAACCGGGGTCAAATCCGCTGGTCCTGGACGACATAAATTTGCGAATCCCCGCCGGCTCCACGCTGGCCATCGTCGGCCCCACCGGCAGCGGCAAGACGACGCTCGTGGGATTGATCGCACGGCTGTGGGAAGCCTCGCCGGGCTCGCTGCTCCTCGATGGCCGCTCCATTCGCGAATGGCCACTGGCAGCTCTTCGCCGCGCGATTGGTTTTGTGCCGCAGGACCCATTCCTGTTCAGCGAAACTCTGGCCAACAATATCGCTCTCGGGGTTGAATCCGCTGATGCCGATAGAATCTCCAAAGCCGCGGCCATCGCCAGCATTGACACGGAAATAAGAGAGTTCCCCAAGCAATACAGCACCATGGTGGGTGAACGCGGGATCACGCTTTCCGGCGGGCAAAAGCAACGCACCACTCTTGCGCGGTCACTGATCCGCGATCCAAGGATCCTGATTCTGGATGACGCGCTTTCCAGCGTGGATACTGACACGGAAGAGCGCATTTTGCTGGGCCTGAAGGACATGATGCGCCAGCGAACCACGGTCATCGTTTCGCACCGCTGCTCCACGGTGCGCCACGCCGACCAGATTGTCGTGTTGCGCGAAGGGCGCATCGTGGAGCGCGGAACGCACGACGAATTGATCGCCGAGCGCGGCTATTACAACGACCTCTATCAGAAGCAGCTTTTGGAAGAAGAGTTGGAACGCGAATGAGCGACTTCCGCGAAGAAGAAGCCCTAGGGAAGGCCTACGACGCACGCCTGGCGCGCCGCCTGATGGTCTATCTGCGCCCTTACAAGTGGCTGGTCCTTTGCGCGCTGATTCCCACTTTGCTTGTCGCGCCGCTTGAAGCCGCCGGGCCTTACCTCTTCAAGATCGCCACGGACAGCAACATCGTGCCCGTGATGCGGAAACAGCTTGCGCTGGACCTTGGCTTGCACGGCCTGGCGCTCATCACCCTCGCCTACCTTGGCGCGCTCCTCATGAGCTTCGCCCTCCAATACGTCCAGATGCGCGTGATGCAGAGCGTCGGCCAGAAGACGATGTATGACATGCGCACGCAAATCTTCGGCCATCTACAGCGCCTGCCCATGAGTTTTTACGACCGCAGCCCGGTGGGTCGCTTGGTGACCCGCGTGACCACGGACGTCGACGCGCTGAACGATTTGTTCGCCACTGGCATCGTCGCGATGATTAACGATGCTTTCCTGCTTGTCTTTTTTGTTGTCATTCTTTTTTGGATGGATTGGCGGCTCGCTCTGGCCTCCTTGTGCGTCCTCCCCATGATTCTGGGCGCCACCTGGCTCTTCCGCGGGAAGACGCGCGACGGCAATCGACGTATCCGCACCGCCATCGCGCGCATCAACGCCTTCCTCAACGAACACATCATGGGGATGACCGTGGTGCAGCTCTTCAACCGCGAGCGCAAGTCTCGCGAAGAGTTCACAAAGCTCAACCGCCTGCACATGGAGGCGTACAAGGACGTGATCTTCGCTTTCGCTCTCTTCTACCCCGCGGTCGAATTTTTCAGCATCCTGGCCATCGCCCTGGTCTTCTGGCGCGGGGGAATCCGCTCCATAGACCACACCTTGCAGATTGGGACGCTGATCGCTTTCATGCAATATGCGCAGCG
>JBGOTC010000318.1:0-3195 GCA_041476305.1 Terriglobia bacterium | reverse complement strand
GCCAACGCCTGGCGCAAGACTCCACACCGACGCGTGGTTTGTGCTGGTGGATTTCTTCGACATTTCAATGGTCGCTGATTCCGAAACGTTTGCCGGATCCTGGTCCGCCGCCGCCGGTATCGCCAGCAGGAAATCACGCTGCGGAGCCACGCCTTGATGGTTGCCGTTCACCGGAGAAAGCGCGTAGCGCAGTGTGTACACGCCCGCCTTCACCACCGCCCGGCGGTAATCCTTCACATCCGCCGGCAATCGAATTGCGCCAACTAGCATTCCCGATTGTAGCTGAGGATAGATCACGCCAAGTTGAGGAGTTGGCGCCGCGCCTTGTATCGTCAAGCGCGTCCAAATCTCGCACACCACACCGTTTGGGCCGGTCACGCGCAACGCCAAAGGTGAAATAACCCCCTGCACCGCAGGTGAAAGCTCCTGTGGCGCTGGCATAACCACCGGCTCAACTTTATATCCCTGTGCGGAAACCCGCGCGGCTCCGCAAAGCGCCGCCAGCATCAGAAAAATGAACGCGCGTCGGTAGGAATGTTTCATGGTGATAGGATTCTCCGGTTCGATGAAAGGTTTCCGCTCCATAGAATGCAAAAGCCCACCCGCAATGGGTGGGCTCTCGCGATCATCTTCAAATCCAAATCAAAACGCAAAGGTTCCGAGGAAAACGCCCCGGCGGTCATTCTCCGTCCAGGTCATCCCCAAGTGCCCGCCGTGATAGCCGGATTCCGTGGCCACCGCCGGCATGGAGTGCGTCAGGTTCGCCGCGAGCGGCGGATAATAAACATCTTCGTTGTGGCAGAACTCGTCGCCTTCATTCAGCAGCCGCGTGGTGACTCGCAGCATGTTCCCCGCCGCGAGTGACGCCACCCCGTGGTGTCCGCCGACATTCATCTCAAACTTCACCGGCGCTGCTTCCACGGCCACAATCTTATTCAGGATTGCTCCGGCCTGCGCCTGCGCAAAGTTGATGAGCGCCGCGCGCTGCGCATCCGTCGCCGCCTGGTCCACAATCATCACCGCTTGCGTCATCACGGGATCGCTGCCCACAATGCCCAGCGTGCTCGAGGCGTTCACAACCGCAATCACGCTCAGCCCGTCCAGCTCGACGTTGCCCCACGTGCCCTTATCAATGTGCCAGGCCATCACCGCCTGCTTGCCGGCCAGGTTGATTTCCGAATTGGCGATGCACGGCCCGGTGTAAACATCGGCCGTGCGCGATTCAATATACTGGCCTGAAATTTGTGGCGCTTGCGGCTTCGGCGCGGCCCCCGTGGGAATCGCGCACACCAGTGCAAAAAGCGCCGGCACAATCATGCAGTTCTTCGGTAATTTCATGGAAGACCTCCCTGTTCAGGAATCCTTATTCTCCCACTTCGCGGCCTGGGATACAAACCACGCACTCAGCGCAGCCGCGAAACAGCTACGCTATGCCGTTTCGCAGCACGAGCGCCCGCAGCCCGCCATGCAGTTCTCGATGGACGCGATTTTTCCGTCGGGCCCCTGCAGCCCCTGCGTGATCCCGCACCAGAAGGGGCCGTTCAACCCGGAGTACATCGCGTAGTGCGGGTTGTTCTCTCCCGCCGTTCCGATCTCTCCCACGTCATAGAAGAGTGTCTTGGCGCGAAGGCAACGGCAAACTTCGCCGGTCTGAATCATTTTCTTCAGACTCGTCTTCACCATGGTCAGGCCCCTTCCTTCGCCGCGGCGAGCAGCGCGCGCTTCACGGACACCCGCGCGAGTTGGATTTTGTAGCCGTTCTGGCTCAGCGGACGCGCGCCGCGCACCGCGGCTTCGCCCGCCGCCGCCACATTCGCTTCCGTCAGCGGCTTCCCGATCAAGCTCTTCGCGGCGTCTTCCGCAACCCACGGCACAGGAGCGACGTGCCCGAGCACGATCCTCGCCGCGCGCACGTTGCCTCCCTCCACCTTCACCGCCACCGCGGCCGCGGCCAGCGGCCAATCAAGCGCTTCCTTCTGCCGCACTTCATAAGTGTGGTTCCGCATCCCCGCCGAGGCCGCTGGAATCACGATCTCCGTCACGATTTCATTCGGCTTCAGCACATTCTCCCGCTCCGTATCGCTCTTCGGGACCTGAAAGAAACTCGCTGCCGCAACGTCGCGGTCTCCGCCCCCGCCCGTGATGTGAATCTTCGCGTCCAGCGCGATCAATGCCGGAGCCAGGCTAGAGGGGTTCACAAAATACGCCGGGCCGTCGTTCCCGAAAATCGCGTGATAGCGGTTCTCTCCGTTCGGCACCAGCGAGCTGCCTTTCGAGTCGCGCGCCAGCAATCCGAACCCGTTGCGGTAATACCAGCACCGTGGACGCTGGCACAGATCTCCGCCCACCGTGCCCATGTTGCGCATCTGCGGGCTATTCACTCCCATGGCCGCTTCCGCGAGCGAGCGGTACTTCCCATTGATCGTCGCGTTCTCCCGCAACTCCTCGAGTGTCACCAGCGCGCCGATGCGCAGCCCCGCGGGCGTTTCCTTGATCCCATTCCATTCCGCGACGCCGCGGATGCTCACCACGCGCTTCGGAATCATGATGTGGTTCTTCATGCAGGAAATCAGGTCGGTGCCGCCCGCCATCACCGCGGCGTCCGCCCAAGTTGTCCCCAGCATCCCCAGCGCTTCCTGCTTTGTTGCCGGATGAGTGTAGGCAAAGGGTTCCATCAGGCCATCCCTCCCTTCCCAAGAGCTGCCAGAACTTTGTCAGCGGTCAGCGGCAGCGTCGGCACCCGCACGCCGATGGCGTTCGCCACCGCGTTGGAAATCGCCGCGCCGGGCGAAACTGTCGGCGGCTCGCCCAATCCTATGGTGCCCCGGTCGTCATAGCCCGGCCCGGTCATCATGTGTACCACCAGCTCCCCGATGTCGCCGATTCCCGCCAGCTTGTAAAACTCCATGTCCGCGTTCAGGTGCGCGCCGGTCTGCTGGTCCATCACCTTTTCTTCATACAACGCGTAGCACACGCCCATGATCATCGCGCCGTACACCTGGCTCTCCGCGGTCTTCAAATCAATAATCAGGCCGCAGTCCTGTACCGCCACGAATTTCTCCATCTTCACCACGCCGGTCTCGGTGTCTACGGAGACTTCCGCCATCTGCACCCCGCCCACATTCACGGAAGTCAGCGAGCGGTCCGTCGAGCCCAGTTCCGAGATGGTCGTTGTGCCCAGCTTGTTGCAGGCCT
>JBGOTC010000317.1:0-3222 GCA_041476305.1 Terriglobia bacterium | reverse complement strand
CCCGCAAGGTCATAGGGAGGAATCGGCGGCCCGCCGGGATAGCGGAAATCGTTGGGATGATCCTGCGGCTGGAACATGTCCAGCACAAAAGGACGCGCGGCCTGCGATGTCTTCACCACGAATGACCCGGCCGGGTAACTCTTGCCGCCGACCTGGAATGGCGCGCTGGCTTTCATCACCTGGATGCCGTTCTTCAAGAGCGCGTTCACGAACTTCGTCGCCGTCGCAAAATCCGGCTGGTCCGAGGGAATAATGTACCCGCGCGGGTCGCGCAGCTTCGGATCGTGCAGAATGCTCGCGTAAAGCTCCGCCGGAGCGGCCTGCGCGCTTGATCCGCCGCCACCGGGAGCGTCGCCCCCGCCCGCAACTTCCCCACCACCCCTGCGTCCGCCGCCCGCGGCGGCTATTTTCGCGGCTTCCGCCTTCAGCGCTTCAATGCGCCGCGGAGAAATCGTCCAGTGGTCTTCGTTGCCGCGCTGTATGGAATTCGTGCCCATGCGCCAGATGTTGAAGAGCAGGTTCTCGCGGTTTCGTGAAGCGTAATCCAGAATCGCGCGGTTCAGTTCGCAATCGTAATCAATGGACTGACGGTAGTGCCATTCCTGCGGCATGATGGGCAGCGGCCAATCGCCCTGCGGCAACTGTTTATCCGCCACCAGCGGAATGCGAATGGGATTCGGGCTGCCGATAATTTCTGTCAGGATGCCGATCATGTTGTGGAAATAAACGGTGGTGCGCAGCCCGCCGTTCCACCAAGTGGAATAATTTGAGCCGCTGCGCATCGCCGAGCCGCCCCTTCCCTGTGAGATCAACCGGCTGTGCATCGCCGTGCCCACGGCTTCAATGCCCAGCGGGATCAGCGGATCAAAATTGTAATTAAAGGGGTCGCGGAAGGGCGGCACGAAAACCACCGCGCCCGCGGGGCCGGTCTGGTGATGGTTGTACATGATTTGCGGCGACCACTCGATGAACAGTTGCCGGTTCATGTTGATCGTCTCCGGCATGTTGGACATGTAGGAATCGCGGTTGTCGTCGTGCCCGATATACTTGTTGTAGAGCTTGGGAAGCTGCGCCATCGATCGCTTGGTGGGGTCCGCCTCGCGGTTGTACCAGTTGGCAACAAGTTCGGAGCCGTCTGGATTCGCGGCCACGCACAGGATGATGACGTCGTTCAGGAAGCGCATGGTCTCTGTGTCGGTGCGGCTGACGAGCTGATAGATCGTCTCCACCAGTTGCTGGAACCCGACCGTCTCTGACGCGTGCAGTCCGCCATCAATCCACACCACGGCCTTGCCGTCGCGTGCGAGCGCGCGGGCCTGCTCTTCGGTGACGCCTTCGGCGCGCGCGAGCTTCTGGGAGATCTCTCTGTAATGCTCGAGCTGCTTCAAATTCGCCGGCGAGGAGATGACGGACATCCACTGGTCGCGCCCCTCGGCGGTTTTCCCGATGCTCACCAGCTTCATGCGGTCCGATTCCGTGGCCAGCTTCTTCCAGTACCCCTCGGCCTGCGTGTAGGAGACCATCTGGAAGTCGTCGCCCACATTGAATCCGAAAAACTCTTTGGGCGTGGTGAGCTTGGGCGGTGCCTGCGCAGACAATGACGCCGCTGAAATCAGCGCGACAATCAACAAACAAAACGCAGCAATCTGTTCCAGCCTGTTAGTTCTCATAGAGCCGCTTTCTATCCTGCAATGCAGAAGTTGTCAAAGGGAAACGCCGTCCTCTCACGCCGTCATCCTGAGCTCGTTTACCGCAGAGCGGTGAGCGAAGGATATCTGGCCCCGCGTTGGGAGGCCAGGAATGTGAACATCAATTAGGCCGCCCACCGTAGGAGGAGACGTGCAGTTCAATCGCGGCGTTTCCGATGGTTGCGCGACCGTAGAGACGGTGATGTAGACTCAGGCTTTCTACTTGGAGCGCATTATGAAACGAACTGGAACTCTCGCTGTCGCCCTCTTCTCATTCGTCGCGCTGGCTTTCGCCACGCCAGTCGGACCCACGTATGAAAACCTCAACTCTGTTCTGTGGTTTCAAACATCGGTGGATTATCAGGCGAACGCCACGCAGACCTATCGCTCGGCTGAAAAGGCACTCGTGCGGGCCCTTGCCAATCCCCGCTGGACCGCGGCGCTTGAACAGACCTCCAAATTCCAGACTCTTCCTCCCGCCGTCATTCTCGACCTGGATGAAACCGTTCTTGATAACTCGGCGCATGAAGCGCGGCTCGTCGCTTCGGGCGACCGCTCCAACGATGCTGCCTGGGAAAGTTGGATGAATGAAGAAAGCGCGGGTCTGATACCCGGCGCCCTGCATTTCCTGCAATTCGCTCGCGCCAGGGGAGTGACCCCACTCTACGTTTCCAACCGGACTTGCGATCCGACAAAGGCTAACGACCCCACTGTGAAACTTCTCCAAAAACTTGGCGTCCCTGTTGACCCAGCCGCCGCCCACGTCTTTTGCCGCCAGGGAGCTGAATCGGACAAGACCGCGCGTCGCGCCAAGTGCGCCGCCAAATTCCACATCCTGCTCTTGATTGGTGATCAGTTGGGGGACTTCCTCACAATTCCTGCGGCGTCCGCTGACCTCGCCGGCAGACAAAAGCTTTATCAAGCCCATGAGGCGCTTTGGGGCGAACGATGGTTCCAACTTCCCAATCCTCTCTACGGTTCCTGGCTGACTGCGCTTGGTTCCACCATCGATCAGAAGCTCTCTCATTTGAAAAAGTGATGCTCGTCCGCTTGCCCCGCCGTCATCTGTCTGGCATGGCGGTAAGACGGCGAAGTTCCACTCGGGGAACAGAGAATTCTTCGGCGTCTGATCCTATGGCCTCTATTGATCTCTGAAGAAGCATGATTGCCTCGGAGCGATTACCGGCAATCAGGGCGCGCTCGGCCAGGTAAAAAAAAGCGTCGCTAAGTTGGCCCTTCCCTTTCTTCTTGTCGGGGTTTTTGGCCGAAACAATGACTTCCTCTGGTCCAACTTTTCCCAAATACAGGTCGATGATAATTCCCGGCCATTTCTTGCGATTTAGCCGTACGGCATTCCTCTCAAGCTCGCCACGAGCGTCAAAACCGCTCCTTGCTTCGCTGATATAGAGGATAATTACGAAGTCCATGTTCTTCGAATCCCGTTGCACGGCATCGGAAAAATCTTTTTGGGCGATCAAGTAGTGGCCCAGACAGAATCGCGCAAGGCCGCGGTCGTAGTAAAGATAGGCCGGCT
>JBGOTC010000316.1:0-3224 GCA_041476305.1 Terriglobia bacterium | reverse complement strand
GCAATCTCCGGATACTGCATGGGCGGAGGATTCGATCTGGCGCTGGCATGTCAGATGAGGATTGCGTCGCCGGACGCTGTGTTCGGGCACCGGGGCGCGACGCTGGGCATCATGACGGGCTGGGGCGGGACTCAACGCCTTCCACGCATCCTGGGCGCGGGGGCGCGGAGCATGGCGTTGGAATTGATGGCCACCGGGGAGACGATCACCGCCGAGGAAGCGCGGGGAAGGCGAATTGTTTCAAAGATTGTTGCGCGCGAGGATCTTCTGGACACAGCCATGAAACTGGCCGGGCATGGGATTGAACGCTCGGACTAACGCTTGAACTCGCGCATATATTTCCTGGCTCAATGTCCAGAGGCAGATATCACTTCGCCATCTGGCCCTTCAAGAGATTGGCCAACAACAAAGTGCCGATGGAGGAGTCGTTGGCGCCGCTCCCTCCGGCCACGATGTCCGGCACCCATTTCACAGTAGCGCCGGCGAGCGCCTTGGCTGTCTCGATCATAGCGAAATTTCCTGCCTCCATTGAGGCAATTTTCAATTTGACGACCTCCGCTTCGGCGGCACCGACGGCCTTGGTCCTCGCCGCGGTGGCATCTCCGGTAAGAGTGATTGTCCTGGCTTCAGCTTCTGCTTGCGCGACTCGTGCATTCGCCTCGCCCTGCGCTTTCTTTACGGTGGATTGCGCATCGTAATCAGCGATCGAGACACGGCGCTCCGCCGACACGACGCTTGCCTGAGTATCCGCGAGGGCAGACGCCTTCTGGAGCTTGGTGCGTTCGTCTTCGGCCTGCTGTTGCGTCTGATAGGTGACGCGTTGCTGGTCAGCGACCTTGCGGTCTGTGAGAGTCTTCATCAACGCGTCAGGAGGATCGATGTCGCCAATCAGCGTGTCCACGGCGCCGACGTTGTACTGCTCGACCGCCGCGCGAATCGAGTCCCGGGCCTCGATCTGACGCTCCTGCCGCGTCTTGAGGAAGTCAATGACGTCCGAGTGTTGCGCTGCATTTCTGAAGTAATTGCCGATCGTAGGCTCCAGGACTTGCGTCACGAGATTCATCATGTTGCCAAACCGCGCGATAACTTTCGGCGCATCCGACCGGGGGATATGGATGATCTGGCTAACATCCAAATTAAACTTGAAGCCGTCGGATGACCGCACAGTGATGGTGGACAGGTTTTTGTCAAGCATGTGCGCTTCAGATTTGTCGTTCGCCCAATTGAGGACGACGTTCGCCGTGGGCACTATTTCCACTGAGTGCGTGTAGGGATTGATGGGATATTTGCCGGGGTCGAGGACATCGATCCAGACGCCGCGCTCACCCTTGTTGACGAGATTACCGTGCTTGAACGCTTCGCCGGTTACGTCCTTGCCTGGCGCGCCGACATACGCGATAACCACTCCTACGTTCGCAATCGGGACGAGGGTCAGGGGTTTCACTTCCACAGTTGCGAATTTCGGGTGGATGAAATACCGACCTGCCAGAAGCACCTGCGTTTGAAGGCCTTTGTAGCCACCGGCATCAACGAATGCCTGCCCATCCTGGAACATGCTGTGATTAGCAATCTCTGGTCCGGCGATGTCTCCCGTGGGAAGGCTCTTTCCTTCCTTCGTGGTGACGACCCCGACACCGGCGGATGGGATTTCCAGGGCATCGGCGGCCTCGACGGTAAACATTTCCGTGTTGATTCGATAAGTGCCGGGAGGAATCACGGTGATTTGAGACCCGCGCTCACCACCGCCGGTGAGAAATGCGCGAGTGTTCTGGAAAGAATCACACTCAACTTTCTTGGCGAGCACCCGTCCCTGCGGCAAAGGAACACCGGCGCGGGATTCGACCAGTCCAATGCGTCCCTGCGGGACCAATAGAAACATCTGCGTCGTCACGCGGTATTGCCAGGGCCAGAGGAAGAAATGGAGTCCCGGAGCGAGCGTGTCGGCTTGCACGCCGGCTTCGCCATTGAGCGCGACGATTTGCCCTTCGGGCAGCGCGCGTTTGCTTCCCAGCAGGACGAACTTCTTATCCACAATGCCGATGGAGTCCTGAGGTATCAGCACGACGCCGAAGAAGCGAAGGATCCATTTGTAACCCAGCAACATGACGACGATCAGCAAAATCCACCAATAGGGCAACAAGTTCTGTAATGGGCTGTTCATCAGTTTTCTCCTCAAAACACACACACTGCCATCAACCGGACTCGCTTCGGAATGCAGCCACGAAGTATACTGCTGGCGCTCAATTCCGGCGGGGAGACAAGTGAATTTTCCCGGACGGGGGTTGTTACATTAAGAATCTAGCGAATTCCGCCGGTAAATGGAAGAGAGGTCGCCGCTTTGCCGAGTCCCGGACTGAAGACCAGCGTCAAGCGTGAAGCCGCCGAATTCAAAAACAACACGCGCGCATTGGTGGATTTGGTCACCGCTCTGAAGAATCAGGAGGAGCAAATCCGCCAGGGCGGCGGCGCGAAGGCCATTGAGGCTCAGCACAAGAAGGGCCGCCTCACGGCGCGCGAACGCATTAAGAAACTGATCGATCCGGGCACACTGTTCGCGGAGCTAGGCATTTTTGCCGCCCATGAAATGTATGAGGAGTGGGGCGGCGCTCCAGCAGCGGGGACCATCACGGGATGTGCGCGTGTCTCTGGACGGCTGGTGATGGTCATCGCCAACGACGCCACGGTGAAGGCGGGCGCATTTTTCCCAATGACAGCGAAGAAAGTGATTCGCGCGCAGAATATCGCCATCGAAAACCGCATCCCGACACTTTACCTGGTGGATTCCGCAGGCGTTTTCCTGCCCCTGCAGGAGGACGTGTTCCCGGATACCGACGACTTCGGCCGCGTGTTCCGCAACAACGCGGTGATGAGCGCCATGGGGATCCCGCAAATCACGGCCATCATGGGGATGTGCGTAGCGGGAGGCGCGTATCTGCCGGTCATGTGCGACCACATCCTGATGACGGAAGGATCGGGGCTTTTTCTGGCCGGGCCAGCACTGGTGCAGGCCGCCATCGGGCAGAAGGTTTCGGCGGAAGAGCTGGGCGGGGCGAAAATGCACTCCGAAATCAGCGGCACGGTGGATTTCCGCGAAGCAGATGACGAGGCATGCATCAACCGCATCCGCGGTCTGGTGGACAAGATGGGCCACTGGGACGCCGCACCCTTCGACAAGAAACCTGTCGAAGCCCCTCTTTACTCGCAGGAAGACATGTACGGAATTT
>JBGOTC010000315.1:0-3285 GCA_041476305.1 Terriglobia bacterium | reverse complement strand
GTCAGCTTGTTGATCTTGTCACCTATGGCAATCTTGTTCACCACATCCTGACCGCTCACGACATGGCCAAAAATGGTGTGCTTGTCGTTGAGGTGGGGAGTGGCGGTATGCGTGATGAAAAACTGGCTGCCGTTGGTGCCGGGGCCGGAATTGGCCATGGAGAGACGCCCGATCTTGTCGTGCCGCAGCGAGGGGTGGAACTCGTCCTCGAACTTGTATCCGGGACCGCCGGTGCCGGTTCCCAGCGGACAACCGCCCTGGATCATGAACTTGGGGATGACGCGGTGAAATGTGAGGCCGTCGTAAAAAGGGCGCTTGGCTTTTGCGGCGATGCGGATGTCGATAAATTCCTTGGAGCCGTCGGCGAGTCCCGCGAAGTTGGCGACTGTCTTTGGCGCCTCCTTCTCAAACAGGCGGCACACAATGTTTCCTTGCGAAGTTTCAAAGGTGGCGTAGAGGCCAGGCGCGCGCGTCATCGGTGGGTCTCCCGGGCCGCGTGGGCTCACTCCGCGGCGCGCGTGGATTATCCCGCAGCGGGGGAAGGGAAGCAAACGCCCACGGCAATCAATCCCAAAAGATTGTCTACCAGCCAGCCCGTGTGCGAAGCGCGGTGATATGCCCGGCGTGATGCCGCCCGTGCCATTCATAAAGGGACAGGACATCGTCGAGCGTCATTTTGCCGTTCTCGGGATGGTTGATAGCGCGCATGAAATCAATCTCGCGCATGGCGCGCATGAACATTACCCAGCGCTTGTGCAGTGCATCGAGGATGGAGAGCGAAAGCTCCACGGGAGCGGAGCGCGTGTCGATCAATTCAGCCCACAACTTTTCGTCGTAGGGTTTTACCGTCGGCTCCACTTCGGTGACGCCCAAGCGCATGCGGATGAAGGCGTTCATGTGGCTATCCGCGATGTGATGCACGGTTTGACGCACGGTCCATCCGCCGGGGCGGTAGGGGGTATTGAGCTGGCTGTCATTCAACCCGGCGGTGGCGGCGCGGACTCTTTCCGGCGCGGCGGCCACGCTCTCAATCATTTTCTCGCGCTCATCGTGAGTGAGCGGTCCCTTTTTCTCCCATTTCCCTACGGGATATCGCAGGTCAACCGGTGCGGTCTCTGGCATGGCGGGTCTCCAAACGTCGAAATGGCTTGCCTAAAATTGAAGTATAGCGGCGGGCGCGAAGCAGCGTCAAACGGCGCACCACCTTATGGGGCGATGGGGAACAATCCAAATTGGAATTGTTTGTGACAAGGGCCACGCGACGCGCGTCATAACAAGAGTGATTCATCGCCTCAGGGAATTTCAGGCGCATGAAGCCGCGTAGAATCCGCATGGCAGAGCGCCAGGGAGAGAGCAAGAGCATGAGGCGTCCAAATCCATTTCTGAAGTTCTTTCCGGTTGCGACGCTGTTCATCGCAAGCGTATTCCTCGCTACCAGCGTCTCCTTTCCTTCCTTCTCTGCAGGGCGCACCGTTGCCCCGGCGGATAAAGAGCTCACGTCGAAGGACCGGCTGGAAGTGTTCGACAAGGTTTGGAAGGGAGTTCAGGAGCTTTACTACGACCCCGAATTCCATGGCGTCAATTGGGATGAGGTCGGCAAGCGCTACCGTCCGCAGGTGGATGGGGTGAAAACGGATTTGGAGTTTTATGCTTTGTTGAACCGGATGACGGGCGAGCTGCACGACGCGCACACACGGTTCAACACTCCGGCGCAGTGGGAGAACCGCCAGAAACAGCAGGGTGTGACCATCGGTTTCCAGATGACCGAGCTGGAAGGGAAAGTGGTGGTCACAGAAGTGTTTCCGGATTCCAACGCGGCGCACGCCGGAATTGAGCCGGGGATGACCGTGCTGACCGTTGATGGAAGGGCGATCGCCGAGAAGATCGCGGAGGTTGCGCAGAGGGTAATTGCTTCGTCTTCGGATCGCATCACGCGGGTTCGTGTGTACGGCGGCGTCTTTCCGGGCGCGGTGGACAGCTCCTTCAAGATCGGCTTCGAGCGGGCGGACGGCTCGACGTTCGAGGCCGCGATCACAAAGCAAATCGTGCCGCGGCCACCCGATGTTGAGTCTCACCTGCTCCCCTCCGGCGACGCCTACATCCGGTTTGATGGATTTCAGCCGATGGTTACGCAGGAATTCAAGGATGCGCTGGAGAAATTCCACGGCGCGCCAGGATTGATCGTGGACCTCCGCGGTAACGGCGGGGGCAGAAGCGATGTCCTGTCCGCGCTTGCGGGATTTTTCTTCAACTCGAAAACGGTGCTGGCGGAATTCATGACGCGAAAGGACGTGGCGGATTCGGAGAAATCCAGCTCGACGAAGGAGCACAGAAAGTTCAATGCCGGCAGGGATGGCGGGCAGATGTATGCGGGGCCGATCGTGATTCTCACGACCACGTATTCCGGCAGCTCCTCGGAACTTTTCGCCGGGGGATTGCAGGAGGTTGGCCGCGCCAAGGTAGTGGGCAGCCAGACTTGCGGATGCGTCATCGGAATTTCACGCAACGAGAAAATGAAAGGCGGTGGAGTGCTGGAGGTGAGCCAGATTCTCTGGTTCACTCCGAAGGGCAGGAAGCTGGAAGGCGATGGAGTGATCCCCGACAAGATTGTTGCGCCGACGATAATGGATCTTCAGCAGAAGCGCGACGTGGTGCTGGAGCAGGGCATACAAATGTTGAAAGCAATGCCTGGCGGCCGGTAGAGGGCGCTCCAAGAACAGAGGGTGAAGCAACGAAGAGGGCTAGCGCGACGTGGTGACTTCGGCCCAGGGGCTTTTTTCGGGGAGCAGGGAAGCGACCACTTCTTCAAATTCGTGGGCGCTGCTTACGTGTTCGGGGTAATTCCGGGTGATGATTTCAAAGGAAAACCTGTTTGGCGACCCGACGGCTTGCAGCGTTTGATTCAGTTGCAGGGACAAGCGCTTTGCGGTTGAAAGATCGGTATCCGGCAACACCAGACCGAACAATCCTTCACTCAAGGAATAGAGGGAATCGTTTTGGCGCAACTGGTTGGAGATGGCCTTGGCCGCTTCGCCCAAGACTCCCGTTTTTTCCTTTTCATCGGAAAGACTGACCGAAACCTTCACCTTGACGGCGAGAAAAGTAAGCGGGCGCTGCATGTTGGAAGCGCGGCGGTATTCCATGGCCAGCTGGTCCTGAAAGTGGCTCATGTCCGGCAGGGTATGGAGCATGTCGGCGTTGGCCTGAAAACGCAGTTCCAGGTTGCGGTCCAGCTCCTCGACCAGGTGCTGCTTCAGCCTCCGCACCATGCGGTGGCGGTCCAGG
>JBGOTC010000314.1:0-3323 GCA_041476305.1 Terriglobia bacterium | reverse complement strand
CATCGCCTCGGTGATCTTCATCAACCAGATCCGCGAAAAAATCGGCGTGATGTTTGGCAATCCGGAAACGACCACAGTCGGGCGCGCGCTGAAGTTTTACGCCTCCATTCGGCTGGACATCCGGCGCATCCAGGCCATCAAGGAAGGCGACAAGGTCATCGGCTCGCGCACGCGCGGGAAAGTGGTGAAGAACAAGGTGGCTGCGCCGTTCCGCGAAGCGGAGTTCGACATCCTCTACGGCGAAGGCATTTCGCGCGAAGGGGATTTGATTGACCTGGGCGTGGACCGCGGGCTGATTGAGAAGAGCGGCACGTGGCTGAGCTACGGCACGGAGCGCATCGGGCAGGGCCGCGAGAACGCGCGCCTCTTCCTGAAGGAAAATACGGACGTGCGCGACAAGCTCGAAGTGGCGTTGCGGAAACACCTGGGGTTGCTGCCCGTGCAGAATCCCGCTTCAAATGGCGCGGCTCCGGCGGAGAAAGCTGCTGCTCCTGAAAAAACCGTACCTGCTTCTCACGCCGCCGCGGCGGGAGCGGGAAACGTGGCGCGCCCTCGGCCGACTCGATAAATCGCGGGCTGGATAACCTTCCAAGTTCAAACTGGCGCGGGCTCATTTCTGGTCCGCGTCAGTTTTTTGGGAGGACTGATATACCCCTGTCCGACCGGGCCAGGTTGGTACAGTGGCCACCGGTTCTGTACCTTCTTGAAAACAAAACCCCTTTCCTATTGCTTCCAAGCGTCTAATCTTTGTAGACTGCATAACCCCACGGCAGGCAGCGTGCGGGCCAGTAGCTAATTGGGACACGGGTCTTATGCTTATGATGCCCAGCCGCAACTCGATCGGCAGATTGCTCGCGCTCCTGATGTCGCTGCTCATGGTGTGGCAGCCGATGAGCGCGGCGGGAACCACAACGACTCGGCGAAGTAAATCTCCCAGCAAACCGGCCAGCAGGCCCGCAAGCAAGCCAAGCGGTAAGTCATCCACCACAAAGGGAAAGTCGACGGCGCGCCGTTACACCGGCGTGCCCACCTTCGCGGACTCAACAAAGGATGACATGGCGGAATTTGACGACCCGGTTGTGCGCGCGGCGGCGGTGAAGGCCCTGGGGCGCTACAACGGATCGGTGGTGGCGATTGATCCCGCGACGGGCCGTATCCTGAGCGTGGTGAATCAAAGGCTCGCGTTTTCTTCCGGATTTATCCCGTGCTCGACCATCAAGCCGACCATTGCGCTCGCGGCATTGCAGGAGGGAATCATCACCCGCGATTCGATGTTGCGCGTTGCGCCGCGGAAATACATGAACCTGACCGAAGCGATGGCGCATTCCAACAATACGTTTTTTGAAGAGCTGGGCCGCCGCATGGGATTTGAAACGGTGGCGCGTTACGCTCACACAATGGGCCTGGGTGAACTGGCGGGATACAACATTCCTGAAGAACAGGCCGGCGCGGTTCCGGCCGCGCCGCCGCAACGCGGCGGTGTGGCGCGGATGTCAAGCTTCGGCGAAGGCATCCAGATGACGCCGCTCGAACTCGGCTCGCTGGTGGCTTCGCTCGCGAACGGCGGAACGATGTATTACCTGCAATATCCGCGCAGTGAACAAGCGCTACGCGATTTTGAGCCACGCGTGAAACATCAGCTCAACATCGGTCCCTATCTGTCTGATGTGCGCGAAGGGATGCAGGCCGCGGTGTTGTATGGGACGGCACGGTCGGGCTACAACCAGGAAGGCGAACAGTTGCTTGGCAAGACGGGCACCTGTTCGGATGCCGCCTCGCGACTCGGCTGGTTTGTTTCCTACGCTGACGAGGAAAACCCGCGCATCGTGCTGGTGGTGCTGCTGCGCGGGCGCTCACGCAAAGTGGAAGGTCCGATGGCAGCGCTGATCGCCGGTCACATCCTGCACAATCTCAAGGAACGCAATTACTTTGCTTCCGCGCACTCGAGTGTTCCAGGCGCGATCGCATTGGCTTCCCGCGAGCGCTGACCCCCGGTTCGTTCACACCATTCAGAGAGAGTTCTCCGCCATTATTTCCCGATGCAGGCGAAGCTCGCCGGAAGTGCCGCTTAGCGGCTGCCGCGCAGACGTTCCGAGAGCCGGTGCAATTGGCGGACGTGAATGGGTTCAAATTGCGATTGGTAGCACGCATCACACAGAAATTCCGCACCCTCGCCGTTGGGCCGTGATTCAAAGATGTGCCCACATTCGGTGCAGGATTGGTGAACGCGATTGCTGGGGCGATCCAGCGGGGAATAGAGTGCGCCTTCCATAATGTTTTCCTCCCAAACGCCTAGATTCCCGCTGCGGATGCGCCAAGTCGATCGGGCCAGTACCGTCAAAAGCTACGATTCATGGCCAGGCGAAGAGCGCCGGTGGGAACAGCTAGTGCACTTGGCAAGCCAAAGGGGGAGCATAAAAAGCCATTCAAAATCCGGCACTTAGCCGAATCAGAGTTCAGCTAATTGAACAGCCTTCCCAAATTGACCTGGGGTGGGGAAAAATGGGGGCCCGAATGGAGAATATTTGCACACCGGAGGGCATTGCCTCTCCGGGACAATTTGGGGAATCCGGCTTTGACAGGGGCCACACACTCGGGCAATAAGGTGTAGTGGAAGAAAGCGAGACGACGAGCGGGATTCCTCGACGTCTAAGCATCTGCAGGCTCAAGGAATGAAGTTTGAAGCAATTCGGAGAGAAGTTTTTCTTCGATTGAAATGACCAATCCATGATTCGACCGACACTCCGCGTCGCCATCCATGCAGTCGTCGCCCTCGCCGGCGCGGCCGCCCTGATTACGACAATCCACGCGCGCGCGAAGGCGGACGCGGCATTCGCCAGTGAAGTCCGCGCCACCAACGAGCTGGCGCGGCGGATTGCGGTGGAAGTCGTGCTCTATTCCGGGAACCACGTGAAGAGCGGAGCGACGTTCGCGGATTCATTGGAGCAGATGGGACTCGACCCCAGTGTCGCCGTGCGCGTGGCCGAATCGGCGCAGGCGGTATTTGATCTGCGGCATTTCCACGCGGGCAATCTTTTGGCGGTGGGGCGGTCGGTGACGGGCGTGTTCCGCGCCGTGCGCTACCAGATTGATACCGAGCACATGCTGCACGTCGAGCCGCACCCGGAGGGATATCGCGCTTGGATTGATCCCATACCCATTCACTCGGAAGTCACGGCGGTGACCGGCACGATTCAGAATTCGCTCTTCAATGCGGTGACGGACACGGGAGAATCGGCGGAGCTGGCCATCCGCATGGCGGAGATCTTCGGCTGGGACCTGGATTTCTACACCGACCCGCGCCCGGGCGACACATTCCGCGT
>JBGOTC010000313.1:0-3343 GCA_041476305.1 Terriglobia bacterium | reverse complement strand
GCCCCGCGGGGACCTCCCACAATTCCTTGATGCCGATCCCGTATGCCTGCGGGTTCAGGCCATCGAGTTTGTTCTCCGCCACGAGCTGTTTTGTCAGCGAGCCGCGCGGCCCTTCGGCGAGCACCGTCACCTTCGCGCGAAGTTCATACCCCGGCGTGTAGTTGTCCTTGGGCTCGCCGTTCTTGTCCACGCCTTTGTCTTCGGTGATCACTCCGGCGATGCCGCCATTTTCCGAAATCAAACTCGCGCCGGCAAATTGAGTAAACAAGTTCACGCCGGCTTTTTCCACCAGGCCCCCAAGCCACTTCACCAGCTTGTTCAGCGAAACAATGTAATTGCCATGATTGTGAAACGGAGGTGGTGTGATGGGGGACTTCCACGCGCGCCCACCCGTGAAGAAATAGAACGCATCGCTTATTACCGGAGTATCGAACGGCGGCGCCTTTTCGAAATCCGGCACCAGTTCGCGCATCGCCCGGGGGTCCATGATCGCGCCGGAAAGCTGGTGCGCGCCGATCTCGCGCCCCTTTTCCAGCACGTAAATATTTTCGGAGGAAAGTTCCGCCTTGCCGCCCGCTTCATTGTGATTGCGGATCAGGTTGGAGAGGTGCAGCGCGCAGGCCAGCCCCGCAGGCCCCGCGCCGACAATCAGGACATCCGCATCCAGCCGCTCACGCTCCGCCGTCATGCGCCAATCTTATCAGATGCCCCCGGCGACTTGCTGGCGGCAGTCTCCAGAGTAATTTCTCGACATCTCGTGAATTCAATTCAGGTGGGAGGGCACGACTTCAGTCGTGCCGAATAGGACTGGGTGCATGTGGGGCTTTAGCCCCTGAAGTCGCTCGGAGTTATCCAGACTTCGACTTCTCCAACTCTTCCGTCAGCGCGGGGATAATCTCGAAAATATCTCCGACAATTCCGTAATCGCACATTTCAAATATCGGCGCATTCTGGTCCTTGTTCACGGCCACAATGGTGCGCGAGCCTTTCATTCCCACAACATGTTGGATCGCCCCGCTGATCCCCAGCGCGAGATAGAGTTTCGGCGCAACCGTCTGACCCGAGCTGCCCACCTGGCGCTCCATCGGGAGCCAGCCTTCGTCGCAAATCGGCCGCGACGCCGCGATCTCTCCGCCAATGGCCTTGGCAAGTTTTTCAACGAGCGGGAGATTCTCCGGCGCCTTGATTCCGCGCCCCACGGCCACGATGATCGCCGCTTGCGTCAAGTCCACGGCCTGCTTCGCTTCGCGGAACAATTCCAGCGGCTTGGTGCGGATCTGGTCCGGCTTCAACTCCACGGCAATCTTTTTTACGGGAGCCGCGCCGCTCGGATGCGCAGCCGCCAGGTCCGCGCGAAACGCACCGGCCTGGAACGTCGCAAACCAAGGCGCCGCCCCCGCAAAACTCACGTCCGCCACGGTCTTGCCTTGAAACATTTGCCGCACGAAGATCAGTCGCCCGTTCTCGTGGCGGTAGGCGATGCAATCGCCAATCATTCCCTTGCCCAGCGACGCCGCCAGCTTCGGAGCGAAATCGCGCACCTGATAAGTGTGCGGCATCAGCACCAGGTCCGGATTCGCCTGAGCGATGACCTGCTTCAGCGCCAGCGTGAATCCATCGGGAGTGTAGGCGGCAAGCAACTCGTGCTCGACCAGCAGCACTTCGGCGACATCTTTCCCCGCCAATTCCGTCGCGAGCGCCGCGACGCCATTGCCCACTACCGCCGCGGCCAACGTGCCGCCTGTCGCTTTGGCAATCTGCTGCGCGGCCGCAAGCGTCTCAAAGCTCGCCTTATTCCACTTGGCTTCGCGCTGTTCCGTAATTGTTAAGATTTTCATAGCCGCCCTTGCTTACAGTACCCGCGCTTCATGTTTCAGCTTCTCCACCAGTTTCGCCGCCGCTTCTTTCGGTGTTCCGCTGATAAACTCCGTCTTCTTCGTTTTCTGCGGCACGTAAATCCGTTCCAACTTCTGCGTTGCTTCCACCGACACGCCCAACGACTCGCGCGGAATCACGGCGATCTCTTTCTTCTTCGCCGCCATGATTCCCTTCAGCGTCGCATAACGCACCTTGTTGATGCCCGATTGAATGCTCAGCACCGCGGGCATTGGCAGCTCCACCCACTGGAACCAGCCGGCCTCAAGTTCGCGCTTCAATTTCATGCGGCCGTCCGTCGCTTCAATCTGCATGATGATGGTCGCATGCGGCAGGCCAAGTAATTCCGCGAGGAGCACTCCCGTTTGCCCAAACCCATGGTCGTCGCTCTGCAAGCCCGTAAGGATGAGGTCGAATTTCTCCTTCTGGATGGCCGCGGCCATGGAGCGCGCCGCGCCCAGCGGGTCCAGGGCGAAAAACCTGTCATCAGCCACATGGATGCCGCGGTCCGCGCCCTTCGCGAGCGCCTCCTTAATTGTCTGCTTCACGCGATCCGGACCCATCGAAATGGCCACCACTTCCCCGCCGTGCTTTTCCTTGAGACGCAGAGCCTCTTCCAGAGCGAAGCTGTCCGGTTCATTCATCTCGAAGCCGATGTCGGCTTCGCGGATCCAGTTACCGTCCACTGAAATCGCCAGCGGCGCATCCTTCGCCGGAACCTGCTTCACGCAGACGAGAATGTTCACCGCGCGTCCTCTCTACTTTCCAGCCCAGCGCTTGAAAACCAGCGCCGCGTTGGTCCCGCCAAATCCAAACGAGTTGGAAAGGGCATATTCGATCGCGCCCTTGCGCGCCTTGTTGGGAACATAATCGAGGTCGCAGGCCGGATCGGGCTTTTCGTAATTGATGGTCGGGGGCATCACCTGGTCGCGCAACGCCAGCACGCTGATCCCCGCCTCCAGACCCCCCGCGCCGCCCAGCAAATGTCCGGTCATGGATTTTGTCGAGCTGACCGGTATGCGGGCATCATCCCCAAAGGCGCGCTTCATCGCCTGCGTCTCAATCGCGTCGCCGATCCCCGTGGAAGTCCCGTGGGCGTTGATGTAGCCGACCTGCTTCGCCTCAATCTTCGCGTCTTTCAGCGCCGCGCGCATCACGCGGAACGCTCCATCGCCGCCCTCGGCCGGCTGCGTGATGTGGAACGCGTCGCCGGACATGCCGTAGCCCACGACTTCCGCCAAAATTCTTGCGTTGCGCCGTTCCGCGTGCTCCAGCGATTCGAGAATCAAGATTCCAGAGCCCTCGCCGACCACAAACCCATCGCGGTCCAAATCAAACGGACGGCTGGCGCGGGCCGGCGCGTCGTTGCGGGTGGAAAGCGCCTTCATGGCCGCGAACCCGCCGATCCCCATGGGCGTGACCGCCGCTTCCGCACCGCCGCAGATCATCACTTCGGCGTCGCCGCGCT
>JBGOTC010000312.1:0-3386 GCA_041476305.1 Terriglobia bacterium | reverse complement strand
GATGGTATCCGAGGACATATTGGTTGCGTAGCTCCATCCCAATCTTTGTCGCGATATCCGGAAGCTCGGAGATGTTGTCCACGTTGAATACGCGGCCGCCGGTCAGGTTGCTCAGCTCCGAAAGCATGGAGGGGCCTTCCTGTTCCTCCTGCGTGGCGCGATAGCCAATCTGTTCGTAAATCCCCATGGCGTAAATCTGGACGTCGGCTTCCTTCACGAAATTGCGGACGTCGGTTTCGCTATACCGGCTGTGATTGTCGCCGCCGTCGGAAATAATCAGCAGCGCGCGCTTCGAGTTGTGCGCGTTCTTCATCTGCGAAAGCCCCAGATACACCGCATCCAGCAGCGCCGTGCGCCCGTGCGCCGTGGTGTACATCAACCGCGTCTGCAAATCTTCCACGCTGCTCGTGAAATGGCTGACCAGTTCGGCGCGATCGTTGAAGCTCACCAGGAAAAACTCGTCTTGGGGGTTGGCGGTCCTGAAGAATTGCATCGCGGATTGCCGGGCCTTGTTCACCTTGTCGGACATGCTGCCGCTCATGTCAAAGATTACGCCGATGGAAACCGGCACATCCTCCCCGGAAAAATACTCGACCTCCTGCTCCACGCCGTCCTCGACAATTTGGAAATTATCGCGTTCGAGGCCCGTCACCAACCGGTTGTAGGGGTCCACGACCGTCGCGGCCACCAGAACGATGTTGACGGGAACGCGGAAAGTCTTCGGTTGTGGGTTCCTCTGCTCTTCCTTGGTGGGAACTTTTTTCTTGGGGCCCTGCTGATTTTGTCCAAAGGCAGGGAGCAGCAGGCAGCAAGCACATGTAAATACTAGGAAAAGAGAAATTCGGAGATGGACCGCTCTTTTCTTCACCGCAACTCCCGCCGCGGCTTTCCAGGGCATTTGACTTGAGAGGATTCTACCACCGGCCATGCCGTTTGCAAGCCCTGTAATGGTAAGGCGGTTATGGTGAGCGGGCATGACCCTCACCCGACAGGTCTGGGCAAGATGAGTACCTTTCGGCGGGTGTGGTAGCATTCGATTGGGCGCACAAAATCCACCGGGAGAATCTTCTCCGCGCGGAGAAATCGCTTTGTCCTCTGATGACACTACCGTATGGGCGGTAATTCCGGCGCGCTACGCCGCCACCCGTCTTCCCGGAAAGCCGCTGGTCAATCTCGCGGGCAAGCCGATGATCCAACACGTTTGGGAGCGCGTCAGCACGGCGCACAAGATCAGCAAAGTGATTGTCGCCACCGATGACGAGCGCATCCGCGCGGCCGTGGAAGGGTTTGGAGGCGAGGCGGTCATGACGCGCGCCGACCATCGCTCCGGCACAGAACGCATCGCGGAGGTTGCAGCCTCGAGCGACGCCGGAATTTTCATCAACGTGCAGGGTGATGAACCGCTCGTTTCGCCCGAAGCCATCGACACTCTCGTGGATGCCATCGTAAACGACGATTCCGTGAAGATCGCCACGCTGGCCGTGCCCATCGGCAATCCTTCCGACATCATGGACCCGCACATTGTGAAGGTGGTGCTGGATTTCGATGGCGACGCGCTCTATTTTTCACGCGCGCCCATCCCCTGGGTGCGAGACTCGGGAAGCGGAGTCCATGCGCGCCACCTGAAGCATCTCGGACTCTACGCCTACCGCCGCGCCGCCCTCCTCGATTACGAAACATTGCCGCCGGGGGAACTGGAACGCGTGGAGCAGCTCGAACAGCTGCGCTTTCTTGAAAATGCGTACAAGATCCGGGTCGCGGAGACGGAACACGACTCCGTGAGCGTGGATGTTCCCGCCGATGTGGCGCGAGTGGAAAAATTGATCCGCGAAAACTGGGGCCAGCGCGAAAAAGATTCACTCGCGTGAACAATTGACACACGCACGTTTCTCGCTCATAATAATTCGTACTTCGCGGCGTCCCGCGAAGTAATCACAAAAAAGCAGGGAATGACAGCACCCACGGCCAACCGGCGAACGAAGTATGTTTTTGTAACCGGCGGCGTAGTCTCCTCTCTTGGCAAGGGCGTTTCCGCATCCTCCATCGGCTGTCTCCTGGAATCCCGCGGCCTGAAAGTCACTCTTCAGAAGTGCGATCCCTATTTGAATGTTGACCCGGGCACGATGTCGCCCTATCAGCACGGCGAAGTGTATGTGACGGACGACGGCGCGGAGACCGACCTCGATCTTGGACACTACGAGCGCTTTACCAATGCCAAGCTGACGCGCGATCACAACTGGACCACCGGCCGCATCTACGAATCCATCATTTCCAAAGAGCGGCGCGGCGACTACCTGGGCAAGACCGTACAAGTGATCCCCCACGTCACGGATGAGATCAAGGCCGCCTTCCACAAAGTGGAAGACGATGTGGACGTGGTCATCGTGGAAATCGGCGGAACGGTGGGCGACATCGAATCTCTACCGTTCCTGGAAGCCATCCGCCAGATGCGCCTCGAGCTGGGCGCGGAAAACACCGTGTTTGTCCACGTGACCCTGGTGCCCTTCATCCCCACGGCCGGCGAATTGAAGACCAAGCCGACGCAACATAGCGTCAAGGAAATGCTCAACATCGGGATCCAGCCGGATATTTTACTTTGCCGCAGCGACCGCTGGATTTCGCCGGACCTGAAGAAAAAAATCGCGTTGTTCTGCAACGTCGCGGAGGCGCGCGTGATCTCCGCGCAGGATGTGGACACGATTTACGCCGTGCCCGCGGAGCTGGCGCGCGAGGGACTGGATGACCAGCTCCTGCAGCTTCTGCACATGGACGCGCCGCCGCGGCATTTCGCGCAGTGGACGAAAATGCTCGAACGCATGCGCAATCCCGAAGGTGAAGTGCGCATCGGCGTGGTGGGCAAGTATGTCCAGCTTGGCGATGCGTACAAGAGCCTCGGCGAAGCGCTGATGCATGGTGGCCTCGCGCACAACTTGCGCACCGTCGTCGAATGGATCGAAGCCGAGGAAATCGATTCGCCGGCCGCAGCAGCCAAGCGACTCGCTCACGTGGATGGGATCCTGGTGCCCGGAGGTTTCGGCAAGCGCGGAATCCAGGGAATGATTTACGCCATTCAATATGCGCGCGAACGCAAAGTTCCGTTCTTCGGCATTTGCCTGGGCATGCAGTGCGCAACCATCGAATACGCGCGAGATGTGGCCGGGTTGAATCGCGCCGATAGCACCGAGTTCGACCCCAATACACCTGACCGTGTGATTTATAAATTGCGCGAGCTGCTGGGTGTGGACGAAATGGGCGGCACCATGCGCCTCGGCGCGTGGCCCTGCGTGCTCGAACCCGGCTCCTTCGCGAACCGCGCGTACGGAAAGCTGGAAATCAGCGAGCGGCATCGCCACCGCTACGAATTCAATCGCGAGTACGAGAAAACT
>JBGOTC010000311.1:0-3413 GCA_041476305.1 Terriglobia bacterium | reverse complement strand
GGCAAGAGCGCCAAGGTCACCGACGGCTCCGCGGATTTTGTGATCTCCTTCAAGACCGGACTCTTCTAACTCGCCCTGTTCCCCGATCGGCCTTTGAGGTTACAATCATCGGGAAGTCCAGCTCCCAACGTTCCGTTTTTTTCGGAGCGACCTCGGCGCGCCCGTAGCTCAGATGGATAGAGCGTGTGCCTCCGGAGCACAAGGTCGGGGGTTCGAATCCCTCCGGGCGCGCCATTCCTTTTTCCATTTCTGTGCAGCCTACTATGGGGCTGTCTTCATAGACGGGAAATCTGGAGTCCTCTAGGGCGGTTACGCGAATCGGCGACGATTTCTCCGGTTTCCGCGTCCGTCCCGAAACTCGATAGAATCATGCGAGTGAGAGTCCAGCAGTGGAAATTCCGCCGAACAATTGAGAATCCATGAACTCTTGAAATTGTCCATCGGGTGCTCAACACCGATCTCCTCGTCAGTTCCAATTGTGAATCTGTCCACCATTGCCGCAAACCCTGGGGGCACTCGGAAATGAAAAGCCCGCTCGGTGAATCACCGAGCGGGCCATTTTTTTCTTGGCAAGCCTCTGGGGTTACGACGTCTTGTGCGCCAGTGACGTCAGAACCTGAAGTTCACCGCGAAGTTGGCGAGGTTGGCCGTCGTTTGCCAGGTATAGGCAACTTGGAACGGCGGTAGAGGAATTGCCGGGTCAATCGTTACGGATTGGCTGCCAAGATTATAGTGCAGATACTCGCCCTTCACGCTCCATCTCCGGCTGAGGGCAAGCTCGGCCCCCGCGCCAGCAACCCAGCCCTTTTTCCTCAGGCTGAGAGCCGCCGGATAGTGTTCGGTTCCGGCTGGCCGAAAATCAGAGTCCGCGGAATAGTCGACATGGCCAAACGCTAGACCACCGGTGCCGTAAATGAGGAGGCGTGGCACGATGGCGATTCCCACGCGCGGGCGCAATGTCCCAATCCAACTGGTGTGCTGATGCGCGGTGAGGAATCCTGCTCCAGGGAACGGAGTGCCGTTGTTTTGGTTGATCGGAGTGACAGTCACGGTTCCATCCATCGCGGCGCCCGAAAAATCAAATTCCGCTCCGACTACGATGTGTCCCGCTTGCCAGTTGAAACCCACCTGGCCGCCGCCGAAGGCGCCCTTCGGGTCGGGTTTCAGCGTAATTGGCGCGAGGTTGATAAACTGTGTAGCCGTAGGCAGCGGAGCAAAGGCGGTGTCCGCATTGCCCTTGCCGTAGCCTACGTGCGCGCCGACATAGAAACCGGTCCAACTGAACGAACCTGATGGTGCCGGAGCCGGAACTGCAGGGGCTGTAGAAGTTGCCGGTGGAATTGATTCGGCACTAGCGACGAGCACGATCTCCTTGCCTTCCGCTTTTTCGCCCTGCTGGTGGCTGCTGGTCTTCCCTTTCAGATTCAACTGTTGCTGGCCGGCCGCATACGAAGGCCTCGAGCCGAGACCCGCGAGAGCGAATGCCAGTACTCCGAACACTAACCAGCCGAAGATTACTCTGGGTTTCATTTTCATCTCCCTGATTTAGGCCCACTGAGAGTTTGATGCCTTGATGTTCCAGAGCTATTTTCTCATCTGGTTTCGAGAGGGCAGGGATGAGATGCGATATTGGTATCCAAAGCGTAAATTACGAGGCCGACCGCGGGGTCCGGCCGGTCACTTTTGTGGGAGTCCGATCCCATTGATTGATAGCGCGACCTGGAAGCGCACGTTCAGGAACGCTCTAGTGCTGCGCAGCAGTCTTGCCGGGAGTGATTTCGCGGCGGCGGGCCTTGATTTCAATCGTGAGGTCGCCATTGCGGATATTCGTGAAGCGCATCATCACGCGGCCCTGCGTGTCGAGCGTGATGATCGCGGGCGTGTTCACCGATGTGAGCATCCATCCCGCGGGAAGCGTAACGAAATTCACCGGGCGGCCGAGCGTGCGCTTCCAAACCAGTTCGCCGTTCTCCAGTGTGTATCCCACCGGGTCGGTGTAAGTTTCCTGGACGCGGATGCGAACGGACTGCCCCTCCACGATCGGGCGGTCCAGGTCGCCTTGCACCACGACCGAATCGGGATCGGTTGGCGTGGGGTAATAGCCGAGGGCGTTCACTTCTTTGCCAGTCACCGTGTAAGTCTGCAGCTGTTTCCCCGTGTCCACATCGAACATTTTCGAATCTGGAGCCACTGCGCTGCCTTTGCGCACAAAGCTGTGCACTGACTTCTGCCCGGGGCGATCCACCGTGAAGTCATGCGAAATGAAAAATTGGTGCGTGGATGGCTCCAGCAACCAGTAACTGATCTCGCGGTCTTGCTCGGCACGGTGGAACTGCGCCGCCACCGCGAGCGGCACCACGAGCAGCGCGGCGACGCATGCCGAGGTCAGAAGCTGTTTCACGGAAGCCTCCGCGCGGTGATGCGGACCGGCAACTGATCGTCCCGGTCATTGCGGAAGCTGACGCGGATGCGGCTGTCGGAATCGGTGGAAACAATTGCGGGGGAGGCGCTGCCGACAAGTTCCCAGCCTTTCGGCAGGATCACAACGTTGCGTTTGATGCCGAGGGGCCGGTCGAACACGAGTTGGCCGTCTTTGACAAAGTACGATGCAGCGTCGGTGTACGTCTTGTAGATGCGGATGCGCGTCTCGCCGCCCTTGGGCACCGGCCCTGGCAGATGGACCTTGAGGAACAGAGCATCGTCCGCCGCGCGCTCGGTGACCAGCCCTTCGGCCTTGGCGTCTTTGCCATTCACCACCTCGAATTTGAGCTCCCGGCCCGTACTGAGTTCGATGACGCGCTCTTTTGTAGCCACGGAGCCCGCGCGGATGGGATTCAGATAGAAAAGTGCGCCCTCGCGCGTGGCGGTAGTGTCGTAAACGATGGCGAATTGGTGTGAATCAGGTGCGAGCAACTCGTATAAGGTGAAATCCTCGGAGGCAAGCGCCGGAGTGAGGCACGCAACAATCAGCAGAAAAACGCGAAAGCTTCTTGAGAGCATCGGAATCTGCGGGAGTTTATCACGGAGCGGCGCGATCCCGGTGAACCGGCGGGCGGGGCGATTAGGGAGTGCCCACTTGGTGGAAGCGCAGGACGCTGCCCGTGCCGTAGTTCAGGACGTAGAGTTCTCCGGCTTGGTCTCGCCCGAATGAGGACACGGTGTTGACTCCCAATTGAAGCAGATCGCTGCGGACCCAAACGCCCTGAGCGTCCTGAGCAAGCCCCCAGATTCGCCCGCTGATGAAATCCCCGAAGACATAAGTGCCCACGAGTTGTGGAATACGAGTTCCGCGATAGACGTAGCCGCCGGTGACGGAGTCGTCGCCCTGTGCGTGGCTGTATTCAAAGATGGGAAGGGTTAATCCCGTCGTGGAGCAACCATTCGCGGGATTGAAACAGTGCGTGCCCTCCATG
>JBGOTC010000310.1:0-3416 GCA_041476305.1 Terriglobia bacterium | reverse complement strand
CGATCCTGATCCGTACTCTTTCCCCGCGAACACCACCAGCGGCACGCACTCGTTCTTGTACCGCATCGCCGCGTCGTAAATTGTCATCTGTTCACCGCCCGGCTGATAGAGTGTCCACCCGCCCTCGGTGCCCAGAGCAAGTTGGTTCCGCAGCCGGATATTCCCGAACGTCCCGCGCATCATCACTTCGTGGTTTCCGCGCCGCGCGCCATAGGAGTTGAATTCCGACACCTTTACTCCCTGCGCAATCAGGTATTTTCCCGCTGGACTGTCCACCGGGATCGATCCCGCCGGGGAAATGTGGTCGGTCGTTACGCTGTCGCCCAGCATCGCCAGCACTCGCGCGCCACGAATATCCGTCAACGCCGCCGGAGCCTTCCGCATGTTCTCGAAAAATGGCGGCAGCTTGATGTAGGTGGATTTCGTGTCCCAAACGTAGAGTTCCCCCTCCGGAACTTTTAATCCCTTCCAGCCCGCATCGCCCTCGAAAATCTTTCCGTATTGGTTCGTGTACATTTTTGTGCTGACGGCTTTCCGAACCGTGCGCTCAATTTCCTCTGGCGTCGGCCAAATCTCGCGCAGATAAACAGGTTTCCCGTTGGAGTCATTTCCCAACGATTCAGTGGTCAGGTCCATATCCATCCGCCCCGCCAGCGCATACGCCACCACCAGCGGAGGCGACGCCAGATAGTTCGCGCGTACCAACGGGTGAATGCGTCCCTCGAAATTCCTGTTTCCGCTCAACACCGCCACAGCTACCATGTTGTTTTCCTTGATTGCCGCGCCGATGGCTTCCGGCAGTGGCCCGCTGTTCCCGATGCACGTGGTGCATCCGAACCCCACCAGGTTAAATTTCAACTTTTCAAGAAATGGCGTAAGCCCCGCGGCGTTCAGATAGTCCGTCACAACTTTGGAGCCTGGCGCGAGGCTCGTTTTCACCCACGGCTTGGAAGCGAGGCCCCGCTCCACCGCCTTTTTCGCCAGCAATCCCGCGCCGATCATCAACGAAGGGTTCGAAGTATTCGTGCAGCTTGTGATCGCCGCGATCACCACGGCGCCGCTCGAGAGATCGAATTGGTCGCCGTTATTCTTCACCTGCGCGTGCTTGGCCGTGGCGCCTTCCAGTGTTTTCACGAATGATTGCTTCGCCGAGCGCAGCGCCACGCGGTCCTGCGGCCGCTTTGGCCCCGCCAGTGTCGGCTCTACTGTGCCCAGATCCAATTCCAGCGTGTCGGTGAATATCGGATCCGGCGTGTCGTCCGTCCGGAAAAGCCCTTGCTCCTTTGTGTACGCTTCCACCAGAGCCACACGCGCGGCGTCTCGCCCGGTAAACCGCAGATAATTCAGCGTCTCTTCGTCCACCGGGAAAAAGCCCATCGTCGCGCCATATTCAGGCGACATATTCGCGATCGTCGCGCGGTCCGGCAGCGAGAGACTGGAAAGCCCCGTCCCGTAATACTCCACGAACTTGCCCACCACGCCCTTTGACCGCAGCATCTGCGTCACCACCAACACCAGGTCCGTCGCTGTCGCGCCCGCCGGCAATCGTCCGTGAAGCTTGAAACCCACTACGTCGGGGATAATCATCGAAAGAGGCTGGCCCAACATGGCCGCCTCTGCTTCGATCCCGCCCACGCCCCAGCCGAACACTCCCAGCGAGTTCACCATCGTGGTGTGTGAATCCGTGCCCACCAGCGAATCGGGATAGGCCACCCTTCTCCCTTCGAGCGGCGCGTCGTACACCACCCGCGCCAGATACTCCAGGTTCACCTGATGGCAGATCCCAGTATCCGGCGGGACAACTTTGAAATTCTCAAACGCCGTCTGCCCCCATCGCAGGAACGCGTAGCGTTCCACATTGCGCTGAAATTCCATCAGCGCGTTCACGGAAAAAGAATCCGCCGTTCCGAACTTGTCCACTTGTACGGAGTGGTCAATCACCAACTCCGCGGGCAGCAGGGGATTGATTTTTTTCGGGTCTCCGCCCAGTTGTCGCATCGCCTCGCGCATCGCTGCCAGGTCCACCACCGCCGGAACACCGGTGAAGTCCTGCAGCAGCACGCGCGCGGGCATGAAGGCAATCTCCTTGCGCCCCGCATCCCGCGGCTTCCATTCCGCTAGCGCTTCAATGTCCGCAGGACGCACAAATCTGCCGTCTTCGCAACGCAATAAATTTTCCAGCAGCACCTTCAATGAAAAGGGCAGCTCCTCCACGTGGCCGATACTCCGGCGGGCCAACGCATCCAGGCGGAAAATGTCGTAACTCGCGCCGCCGACTTGCATCGAATCCAGACTTTTGAATGAATTGAAACGGGTGGGAGCCATGCTCTCGAATTCCTTTCCAGTACAATCCCTATCCTTCTATGATAGCCGAACGGCAGCAGCCCTGCACGGTGGCGCGATCACAGTCATGTGTGATGAAGAGGTGGCGACTTGAAGCGAACCACGATTCTGATTTGCTCCTTCCTGATATTGCTTGCAGATGGGCTGATCCGCCCTCCGCGGGCAGCTTCCCAGCAGACGTCGAAACCCGCGACCCTCATGTACGCCATCCTCCTCGGCACAGGGTTTCCGCGTCCCTCGCCTGATCGCGCCGGCCCCTGCACGGCAATTGTTATAGGCGATAAAGTTTTCCTGGTGGACGCTGGACGCGGCGCCATGCTGCGCCTCGCTGGAGCAGGCCTTGTCCCCAAACAAGTCCGCGCCGTCTTTCTCACCCACCTTCATTCCGACCACATTGATGGCCTGCCCGACGTCTTTCACACCACCTGGCAATTCGGCCGCAACGCTCCCTTTGAACTTTACGGGCCCAAAGGTTCAAAGGACCTCGTAGTTGGCATTATGAAGTTTTATGCTCCGGACATTCACATCCGCCGTGACCTTACGGAAAAACTGAGCCCTGCCGGCGCGACCATCAACTTGCATACCTTGAAAGAAGGCCTTGTCTTTCAGGATGAATCCGTCCGCGTCACCGCATTTCTCGTTGACCACTTTCCCGTCGAGCCTGCCTTCGGCTTTCGCTTTGAGAGCGGCGGCCACAGCATCGTCATTTCCGGCGACATGCACCCCAATGACAATTTGGTGCGCTTCGCCAAGGACGCTGACATCCTCATTCATGAAGCCTATCTGCCGGAGGTATCTCCAGCAACGGACACCGCCTCGGAAAGAACCTGGTTCGCCCGCTATCACTCCTCAGCCGCGGAAGCCGGAGAGGACGCCGCCCGCGCCAACGTTAAAATCCTGGTCCTCACTCACCTGATCCCCCACCGCCCCGGCGATTCCGACGACATATTTCGCGATGAAGCCGCGAAAGCCTTTCACGGCACAATCGTTGTGGGCCACGACCTCACGCGCATCGAACTTCCCGGCGCGTCTCACTGAAATCATCTAAAATGGAGATTCGACATTTGTGATCG
>JBGOTC010000309.1:0-3423 GCA_041476305.1 Terriglobia bacterium | reverse complement strand
GTCACGCGCGACGGCGGCAATATAGGAATAGAGCCGTTTGTCAAAATCAGGAGGGATCAGGTCTTTGCGGTCTCTGGTGGCGAAGATGGCATGAACGAAGTTGTTGGAATAGGAGTGGCTCATCAGTTTGCCAAGAGTACACACAGGATAACATATCTGAACAGTTTAGTGGCGCGCCTCCGGCGCTCGGAAACGCGCTGGATTCCATACCCAGCCCTACCGGGCTGGGCTGAAATTTGGAGGCTGGCCCTACGGGCCTTCGGATTCGATACACAGGTAAGCTGGCCAGATGAGGGTTTGCCAAAGCCATGAACGTAAATGTTGGGGAGCGGCCTTACGGGCCATCGCAAGACGAACCCGTCGGAGTAAACCAAATGCGAAAAACCCCAGGCGCGAGACCGGCCTCTGGGGCATTCTGGCACGACAGCGGCCCACCCCGACACAGAGCGTCGGGACGCAAAGGACGCGCCTGAAGGTGCGCCCTACGCAGGCAAGAGCGGGGCCGAGCGGCGAAAAACGAAGGGCAAATGCGAGGTTCCTCGTCCCGATAAAGGTCATCGGGACGCAGACTTCGCGTCGTCTGGGAAGAAGGCCTCGCACGGAATGACGATCGCGCGGATTGAGGCTCCGTACTCAAGAGGATGGAGCAGGCGTCTGCAAGGTAAAGAAAATGGGCGATTTGATGTACTAACGCGCCATCGAGTCCAGGGATACTCCACTTAGTGCTGGCTTTTTGCGGCCGGATGTGCTATCTTGACCTTGCGTTTGTTGCTCTTGTAAAACCTTTGGATTCCATGAAGGGGCTGCAAGTTCACACTTGCAGCCCTTTTTTTGCGGCTGGGGGCTGTCGAGAAGCACCAAATAGCTTAAAAAAGAAAAGAGAAACAATCAGTGAAAGAACAAGGAACAGTAAAGTGGTTCAATGCCAGCAAGGGCTTCGGATTCATCCAGCGCATGTCCGGCGAGGACGTTTTCGTCCACTTCTCCGCAATTCAGGGGGAAGGCTACAAGTCGCTCAACGAAGGGCAAGCCGTTGAATTTGAAGTGACCACCGGCCCCAAGGGCCTGCAGGCATCGAACGTCTCCAGCCTGTAAACCCCATTGGCGGGTCCGCTCAAGGCGGGCCCGCCTTTCTTCTTTAGAAGGGTAGTCGAAGCGAGGAGGATCCTTGAAGGCTCTCCAAGAAGGCGCATACATCAAGCACTTCCAATATGGTCTGGGTGTGGTTACGGAATCGGATAGCGAGCGGACTTCGATTGATTTCGACCTGCACGGGATGAAGAAGTTCGTCACCACGATCATGGTGGTCGAGATGGCGGAAGGAACTCCGCCGAAGCGTTCGCGCGCGAAGCGGAAGAAGAAGGTCGCGGTTGCGGCCGCGCCGGTCGCCGTTGCCGCGGGCACGGCAGCTGGCTCCAAGTGAGCAACGAACCGGTGATGCAGTTTGTGGGGTTCAAAGTGAAAGGGCTGGTGCGGGAGTACACTTTTACCGTGCGCGAGGTATCCATTGAACCGCGCGAGTACACGCTGGCCATCGCGAACGAGGCGTTTGTGGCGCACCGCGTGCGCTACCAGGATGCGCCGGATGTTTGCTCGCTGAAATTGCGGCGGGAGCTGGCGGCGCACGCCAACCGCCCTTCGGGCACGCATTACAAGATCAGCGACGCGGAGCTGGTGGATTATAAAGACGCGCACGCACCGCGCCGGGCGAAATATCCCTACGCGAAAAAGGCTGCGTTGGATTATTAATAGCAAGCAGGGCCGCAGGCGGGACTCGCGGCTTTGGAATATCGGAAACGGGTGAGCCGGCCCCTTGCCGAGTTTAGAGGAGAATCAACATGAAGAGCCTCTTCGTGGGCAACATGAGTTTTCAAACCACTGAAAGCGATCTGCGCGCGCTGTTCGAGCCCTTCGGTCAGGTCACGCGCGTGCACATGGCGAAGGACCGGGAGACCGGGAAGGCGCGCGGATTCGCGTTCGTGGAAATGCCCAACGATGACGAGGCGGCGAAGGCGATTGCGGGTCTGGATGGGAAGGACGTTGGCGGGCGAAACTTGAAAGTGAACGAAGCGCGTCCCAAGACACCGGGCGGCGCTCCGCGAAGCGGCGGAGGCAGCGGCGGCGGTGGCGGCCGAGGCGGTGGCGGGGGACGAGGCGGCGGATTTTCAAACGAGGACTATCGGGAAGTCGCGCGGCAGCCGCGCGAACCGCGCTGGTAGGAGGCGGAAGCACTCTCACCCGGCCGCGAAATTATTCGCGCCCCATTCCGGAGTTCAGGAGAGCTTATGTCAAAAATCACATTCCAAAAGCGCCAGAAAGAAATGAAGCGGCAGGAAAAAGCAAAGATGAAGGCGGAAAAGCGCGCGCAAAAGAAACTCACCAAGGGATCGGAAACGGAAGAAACAATTGAATTGATGACCGGGCCACCGCGGCTGGATCCGGATATCCTGCTCGATTTTGAAAAAGATATTTAGCGCGCGGCGCGAGGGCTGCGCCACGTCCTGGGAAAGGCCTAACCGATAGCCTTTCCGGCCTTTAACAGCGCCAAATTCCCTCGCTCGATTCCAGATTCACTTCACGAAAATCGGTTCATTCCAAAGGTCAGCCAACCATTTTAGAGAACGCCGCAACCAACATTGCAGCGAGTGAAACTATCGCATTCGTTACCTATGGGGGTGGGGGCGATGCGCTACAAACTTTGGGGTGTATTTCTTCTATTCACATTTGGGCTGGGTCTTGTCTCGGCGTGCTTCGCACAGGATTTGGTGCGGGTTCGCGAGGCGGCCACCCGGATTCAATTCCTGCCTGACAAAGCGGTCGTAGATCTTCAGATTGAAAATTCTTCGCACAACAAGATTCCAGCGCACGTGCAACTCGAGTTTCTTGATCCGAGAGGCGCAGTGCGTGCTCAGGGGAACGCCGAAGTTTCGCTTTCTGCCGGAGTCAACAAATTGCAGGTATCGATTCCCGTTGCGACCGGCGCGGTTCAGGTCACCGGCGACAACTCTCTATTTTGGTACCGGCTGCGTTACTCCGTTTCGTATGGCTCGTTGGAAGGAAGCGCCAATTCACCTGTGAGCGGAGTGATTTCCGTGAACGGCGCTGCGCCGCAATTCTTTGAATTGCATGTGGCTGCGCCGATGGGAGTGAGGCCGGGCGGACATTACATAATGCGCGTCCGCGCAATCCATCCGATCACGTTGAAGCCCGTGGCAGGAGTTGAGGTGCAGGCGTCATTGGAGGCCGACGACGATGAGAACCAACAACTGCAAACGGGGACCGGGGTCACAGATAAGCGGGGGTTCGCGAAGCTGGAATTTACTTGTCCAGAGAGGATTGGAAGACGAAGCATTACTGTCCGCGCTACGGGAAAACAGGGCCTTTTCACTGCGGAGGCGGAGGGGAACATCTATGGGAGCAGAT
>JBGOTC010000308.1:0-3430 GCA_041476305.1 Terriglobia bacterium | reverse complement strand
TTCACGCTGGCGACGGGCGAGGGGCGCGCGGAAATTGAATTTGAAAGCGGAACGATGCTTTACGTGGCCGAGAACTCCCTGGTGATCTTTCAAAGGCTGCGGTTCAAGAACGGAGTCCCGGACACTTTTCTGAAACTGGTCACGGGCACAGCGACGATCCGCATTGACCCACAGCCCAAGGAATCCTTCATCATTCAGACCTTTACCGATGTGATGAGTTTTCCGACGAAGTCGTTTCTGCGCATCGACGCCTACCTGGATGGAGTGATGCAAACAGCCCAGGCGCAGGAGGGTGAGGACATCACGTTTCTAGGGACTGGGCATTTGTGGCTGCCCAAGGGCCGGTCGATAACATTCAGCGACGGATTTCCCATTCGATTGTCGGGCGTGACGACGAGCCCAGCCGAGAAGCAGACTCAACCGACCTGGATATTTTCGGACGAGATGATTCGTGAGTTCACCGCGGCGGGCAAAAATGCGGAGAACGCACATGGCGCAAGACGCGCCGGTGGAACCGCGCCGACGACGGGACAGGTCGTGAACAAAGTGGTCAGCGAAGTTTCCAACCGTCTCGCAGGGCTGACTAACGTTCGGAGCAAGGATCCGGAGAGCGCGCCAGCGATCAACGAATGGGACTCGTGGGTGAGCGCGCGGGTGGAACAGCGGGACCGACTGATGGCGGAAGCGCTTAAAGCATCGGGACTTTCCACGCCGGTCCCCGGGTTGATTGACCTCTACACGGAAGGAGATTTCTTCCCCTGCAAGCCTTATGGAATGTGCTGGGAACCGAAACCGCCCGAGGATCTGGGTGAGGTCGCAGCAGGCGGGCCGAATGCAGACCCGGGCGGCACAGACGAATCTGAGGCGGTGGAGAACACATCGCTCACGCGGCGAGCTCAGCAAACAGGGGGCGCGGGAGGGCAAGGGCAGCAGGCTGGAGCGCCTTCGCTCGACCCCAACCAGCAGAATGGCGCGCCGCCCAGACAAGTTATCCGCGTGTATGTCACGCCACTTTACGATTGCTATGGAACGGTAAGGATTACGACGGTGGCGATTGACCCGATCACGAAAAAAGAAAAAATCCTGAAGGTAAAGGAAGTATCAAATCCTTCGTGGGCGTGGACGCTGTGCGGGTCGGGAAGCTGGTACGCCGACCGGTACAACTACAACTATGTGGTGGGGCCTTACATCCACCACCGACCCGTACACTTCATACAGGTTGGAAAAGAGGAGTGCTTTGTTCCGAGGCACCCGCACGACCATCACGGCAAGCTGCCGGTCAATCTACACAGCGGCGCGTTTTCATTGCCAAAAAGCCCCGGCGGCCCCGTGGAGCGGGCGGACCTGAAAATCGGCGACAAATTCAAGTTGCTGGACACCGCACCGAAAGACTATCGCCAGACGCGGTTGCCGGAGACGGTGCGCGCGGAGAGACCGGAGATTCGGGCGCAGAATTCTGTAAGGGAACATCGCTACGACGTGTTCGGCAGGACGGAAACCAGCAAGTTCGCGATCGCGCGGCAGGTTGCCAACACGGAAGCCGTTCAACACAGAAGCGATCTCCCCATCACCTATGACTACAGGAGGCAGGCGTTTGTTCGACCTGCCGAGGGGGGAACCGGAAGTGGGAGTAGCGGAGTGAAGGGCGGTGGCGGGCGAAGTGAGGTCGTGTTGGCGAGGAGCGCCGGCGGCGGGCCCGCGCAGGGCAATCATGGAGGGAGCACAGCGAGTGGAGGAGGCGCCACGCCTGGCACCCATGGAGGGAACACAGCCGGTGGCAATCCCAACGGGTCATCGCAGGTGAGTCATGGCGGAAGCGCAGCGAGTGGAGGAGGTGCTGGAGGCGCAGGTGGTGGAGCAGGAGGCGGCGCTGTGCATCAACCGCATGAGCCGAAGCCGGAAATCGTCGCGGGGCTAAGTTCTCGTGGCGTGTTTGAGGGTGGCCCGAATGGCGCATCTTCGCGCGGAGGCGGCGGGGGAGGCGGAGGTGGCGGTGGAGGATCGTCGGGCGGAGGAGGCTACTCCGGCGGATATGGCGGGGGATCCAGCGGCGGCGATAGTGGTGGAGGCGGAGGTGGCGGCTCCAGTAGCGGCGGATCCAGTGGAGGCGGCGGTGGCGGCGGAAGCGCTCCACCACAGGGAGGCGGCGCGGGAGTCGGCGGAGGAGGCGGCCGCGGCGGTGCAAGATAGAGGGCCACTCCTACACAGTCAGAGATTTCTTGAATCGGATTTGGTTGCCAGACAGAATCGGCCCCGGAAATCTCGGGGCCGGTTTTTTTGGGGGGGAGAAGCCTGAAAGGTCCGCGGAATTTCAAGGCAGAATGGACTTGTGCAGACGATTAGCTTCCGCGAAAGCTTCCTCCAGTTCGCGCGCAGTGAGATGGGTGCGGAGCTGGTCAATGGCCTGCGCGAGACGGTCGAGGGCGCGGGAAATATTGTCCGAGTTCGTGACAGCGATATCGCGCCACATGGCGTAAGGGCTTCCGGCGAGACGCAGCATGTCGCGCGCACCGGGCCCCGCAAGTGAAACGGGCAAGCCTGATTCGTCCGTCTCCGCGGCAATGACTCCGGCAAGAGCGACGGCGGCCATCTGCGGCAGGTGGGAGATGATGGCGACGGCCCAGTCATGTGTTTCCGCGTCGAGCCAGACGGGCCGCGCGCCGAAAGTGTTCAAGAGCTCCGCAAACGCCCTGGCCCGCGCATCCTTCTGCGTTTTCTCGTCTCCGATGAGAATGTATTGAGCGCCGCGAAAGATCTCCGCATCGGCAGCCGCGATTCCCTTCACTTCTTTCCCCGACATGGGATGCCCGCCCAGGAAAAGTGTGCCGCTGTGAAAATGTTGCGCCGCCAACTTGCAGACGGCGCGCTTGGTGCTGCAGGCGTCGGTGACGAGAGCAGTCGCGGGAGCGTGGCGGGCGAGTTCGGGCAGCAGGTCCATGGCCGCGGAGATTGGAAGCGCAACATATATAAGGTCCGCGGCGGCGACGGCGCTCGCAAGATCCGTCGTCGCTTCATGAATTGCTCCGTGCGCCTGCGCTTCGGCGAGAACGGGCGCGCGGTCATACCCGATAATGCGCACGTCGGAAAAATGTCTGCGGAGAGCGAGGGCGAATGAACCTCCCATGAGGCCAGCGCCGATGACGGCAACGCGGCGGAAGGGAGTGGCGGGCATGAGTCAGGCGATCCGGCGGCCGACAGCGGGCGCGATGATGCGAAGTTCAGCCATGAGTTGGGAGAATTGATCCGGATAGAGAGACTGCGCCCCGTCGGAAAGCGCGTGCTCCGGATCGTGGTGCACTTCGATGAGCAATCCATCGGCGCCCGCGGCGACGGCCGCGCGCGCCATGGGCGCGACCTTGTCGCGGCGCCCCGTGCCGTGCGACGGGTCGGCAACGATGGGCAGGTGCGAGAGTTTCTTGATGATGGGAAT
>JBGOTC010000307.1:0-3531 GCA_041476305.1 Terriglobia bacterium | reverse complement strand
TTCAACGAGCCGATCTCCGACTGGCTGTCGTTCTACTGCTTCACCTACTTCACCGACCGCGACGGCAAGTACCAGCTGAAAAGCCTGGCGGAATCGGGCTTCGATCCCCTCGCACGCACCTGCCGGTTCATGCTCACCGAGGAGGCGCACCACATGTTCGTCGGGGAAACTGGCGTCACGCGCATTGTGCAGCGCACCTGCGACGTGATAAAGGAGAACAAGATCGACGATCCCTCCGACGTGCGCGCCCTGGGGGTGATCGATCTCCAAACCATTCAGCGCTACATCAATTTCCATTTCAGTGTCACCATTGACCTCTACGGCTCCGACGTTTCCTCCAACGCCGCCAACTATTACTCCAGCGGCTTGAAGGGCCGCTTCGAAGAGACGAAAATAGGGGACGACCACTCACTGATCGGCGCCGAATATCCGGTCTCCGAGGTCATCGGCGACAAGATCATCACCAAGAATGTAGCCGCGCTCACCGCTCTCAACGAGCGCTTGCGCGACGACTACATCAAGGAAGTGGAAGCCGGCGTGGGCCGCTGGAACCGCGTCATCGAGAAGGCCGGCATCCCCTACCGCCTGCGCTTGCCTCACAAAGGCTTTCACCGCGCCATCGGCAATTTTGCCGGACACCACGTCAGCATTGATGGCGTGGTCCTCAACGAAGAGCAATGGGCAAAGCACGCCGCTGAAGTCTTGCCGAGCGCCGCCGATTATTCTTACGTCCAATCGCTCATGAAGGGCCGCGTCGTGGAGCTCGGGAAATTCGCGAACTGGATTGCGCCGCCGACGCGAGGCATCAATAATCAGCCGCTGAATTTTGAATACGTGCGCTTCAACTAGCTTCCCGGAAGCCTTTGCCTTGTAAGCGATGCCCGGGTGCTGGGGAACGAGGGACTTCTTGTGCCGAAAGTGATTTATGTGTCCGCCGGGGGCGCCTCCCGCGAAGTGGATGTCCCGGTGGGGACCACCGTCATGGCCGCGGCCCTGAAGAATGGGATTGACGGCATCCTCGCGGAATGCGGCGGCGTTTGCATGTGCTCCACCTGTCACGTTTACGTGGACGAAAGCTTTTTCTCGAAGCTTCCGCCCGCGCAGGACACCGAGGAAGCGGTCCTCGAAATCGCCGCAGAAGAGCGCAAACCCACGAGCCGTCTCAGTTGCCAAATTAAAGTTACAAACGACCTGGATGGCCTTATAGTCCGCCTTCCGGAGAAGCAGCGCTGAACACAATGGCACGCGCGGGGACCATCATCGTTGGTACAGGCCAGGCCGGATTCCAGACCGCGGCCTCACTGCGCATGGAAGGCTATCAGGACCCCATCACGCTGATCGGTGAAGAGCCGCACATCCCTTATCAGCGCCCGCCGCTCTCCAAGGGTTTTGTCCTCGGCAAGCAGGATGCCGAAAGTATTGAGCTGCGCCCCGCGGCCTTCTACAAGGACCACCAGATTAATCTGCTGAACGGCGAGACTGTAGTCGCAATTTCCCGCCCGGAGAAATTGGTCGAAATCGCCTCCGGGGGCCAACTTTCCTACGATTCGCTGGTCCTCGCCGTCGGCGCCAGCAATCGCAAGGTCGCTGTGAATGGCGCGGAGTTGGATGGCGTCGTCTATCTGCGCTCGCTTGCCGAGGCCATCCTGATCAAGGCCTCTCTCGAGAAGGCGCAAGAGATTGTTGTCGTCGGCGGCGGCTTTATTGGCCTGGAGATTGCCGCCGTGGCCTGCATCCTGGGGAAAAAAGTTACCGTCGCGGAAGCGCTTCCCCGCTTGATGCCCCGAGTGGTCGCGCCTCTCATCTCGGAATTCTTCCACGACCTTCACACTGCTCACGGCGTAAAGATCCTGTGCGGCGCGGCGGTTTCAGAAATTGTTGGCGCGGGCGGCCGCGTCCAAAGAGTCGTCCTCGCCGACGGGTCCAGCTACCCCGCCGACCTGGTCGTCGTGGGCATCGGCATTCTGCCAAATGTGGACCTGGCAAAGGGCTCCGGGCTCCCCGTTTCCAATGGCATCGCGGTGAATGAATTCCTGCAGACCGCGGACGAGAATATATATGCCATCGGCGATTGCGCGGAGTTCCCTTCCCCCTTCACGGGAAGCCGCGTTCGCCTCGAGTCGGTCCAGAACGCCGCCGACCAGGCCCAATCAGTTGCCGCAACCATCGCCGGACACCGCAGCGCCTACCGCGCCTTGCCCTGGTTCTGGACGGATCAATTCGATATCAAGCTGCAGATGGCCGGGATCTCAGCGGGCTACGATCATGTGGTGACGCGCGGCAATCGCGAATCGCAGAAGCTCTCCGTTTTCTATTTCAAGGCGAACAAACTCCTGGCCATTGATTCCATCAACCGCCCGGCGGATCACATGTTTGGCAGAAAAATTCTGGCTGCCGGAGTGCCGGTGTCGCCGCAACAGGCCGCCGATGAAAGCGTGGACCTCCGGACCCTGGCCAACACGAGCCCGCAGCATGACGCCCATACCGCCGGCCAATAGCACATTTCATTGAACGCTTCCCGGGATTCCTGCATCATAAGGGAATGGGAGAGGGAGGTTTCCCCCCATGCAACTTCGCAAGTCAGTATTCGCCATCGGATTTTTCGCCGCTCTCGCCATTTGCACACTGGCCTCCGACGCGTGGAAGACCAAACCCTACGAAAAATGGACGGCGCAGGAAGTCGAAAAAATTCTGAGTGATTCTCCGTGGGCCAAAGCCATCCTGCTTCCCAACTATCCCTATCTGAATGGCGACAGCCACGAAACAGACAAGCAAGTCAAAATCGGAAAGGCCGATGACCCCGTCACGGATCCGCTTGCTATCCCAAGCGCCCTCACACGGACTTTCAAACCCGAAGGAACATTTGTCCTGCGCTGGAACTCTTCGCGCACCATGCGCCGGGCCATCTACCGTGACGCTGTCCTGCATGGCCTCCCAGCGGATTTCGCGCAGCACTATCTCCTGGACGCCCCCGAGCAACTTGAACTGGTGCTAGTTGCCGTCGGCCAGACGCTCCTGCCGCCGGTGGAGGAATCCACGCTCTTGAAAGAAACATTCATCCAGTTGCAGCCTTCCGGCGAAAAGATTTACGCCAGTCGCGTGCGCGTCCGGGATCTGGTGGACGCCCGCGGGGACGAAGGGTATGTATTCGATTTCCCCATCAAGTCAACTGAAAGCTCGCACGCTCTTCTCCGGAGCGCCACGGTAGTTGAGTTCTTCACACAGGTCGGCGTGCGCAAATTCAACGCGAAGTTCCACACCGCCGAAATGGTCAACCGCGACGGCTCTGACCTCTTCTAATCTCCACCAGCGCCCCGCATCCCGCTTGCGGCCTGATTCCCCCTCCTGTAAGGTGATTTGATTCCAATGTCGGCGGGTCATTCAACCAAGTGATTCACGCAGCCGGGACGGACATCTAATTGAGATTCAGGGACTTCAGCGCCACGCAATGGACGGTCCTGGTCATTCTGGTGCTCATCAATTTCGTCAATTACGTTGACCGCCAGATCATCTTTTCCCTGTTCCCCGCCC
>JBGOTC010000306.1:0-3534 GCA_041476305.1 Terriglobia bacterium | reverse complement strand
CTCCTGGTCCATTGACGACCGGCGCTACCACTTCCAGTTTTCGACGGAAATCGGATGGGAGATCAAAGGCGGCAAACGCGGCCGGATGATCAAACATCCGAGCTACAGCGGGATCACCACAGAATTCTGGAACAGTTGCGACGCGATCTGCTCGCGCAACCACTGGACACTGTGGGGAACTCCGAATTGCGGCAAGGGCCAGCCGATGCAGACCATGGGCACGGGGCACGGGGCGGCGCCCGCGCGGTTCAGGAATGTGCGCGTCGGCGTGGCGTTCGCAAAATAACAAAGCCAATGGGCAAGGCAAAGAAAACACGGCGAGCGGTGTCCGCGAAGAGCAAGTCGCGCGCGGGCAGCCTCCGCGGAGGATTGCTTGCGCAATCCGAACTGCGGCGCATTACCGAGCGTGTTTTCAAATTGAGCGACGCGGATGAAACCGAAGTGATGATTGACGTCACTGCGGATTCACTGACGCGTTTCGCAAACAACACCATCCATCAGAACGTGGCCGAAGTGGGGCTGACCATCTCCGTGCGCACGGTGTTCGACGGCAAGACGGCGCGGGCGACGACGAATCGGACGGATGACGAGTCTCTGGCCGCCGTTGTGGCGGCATCGGCCACAATTGCGAAGAGCCAGCCACGGAATCCCAATTTGCTGCCCTTGCCGGGAGCGCAGAAATACACACGTGTTTCGCGGTTCTTTGATTCCACGGCGGCGTTCACTCCGCAGGACCGCGCGAAGGCTGTTGCGCGCGTGTGTGCGGCTTCCACCAAACGGAAGCAAACCGTTGCGGGGATTTTCTCGACCGGGGCGATGCAGTCGGCGCTGCTGAACAGCCGCGGACTTTTCGCCACGCACCAGCAAACGCGTGCGGAGTTTTCCGTGACAGTGCTGGAGCCGGAATCGTCGGGGTGGCAAAAGGCGAATTCACCGGATGTCACGCGGATTCATCCCGATGAGCTTGCCGCGATTGCAGGCGACAAGTGCGCGGCCTCGCGAAAACCGAAAGCGCTTGAGCCGGGCCGGTACACTGTGATTCTGGAACCGGCCGCGGTGCTGGATCTTGTGGGGTTTCTGTTTTACGACTTTGCGGGCACGGCGGTTTTTGACCAGCGCTCATGCTTCAACAAGCGCATCGGCAAGCAAGTGATGGGGCCGAACATCACCATCTGGGACGATGTATACCATCCTCTGCAGACCGGCGCGCCCTACGACGGGGAGGGAATTCCGCGGCAGAAGGTGTTGCTGGTGGATCGCGGGACGCCACGCAATCTGGTCTACTCGCGCGCGACGGCGAAGCAAATGCCGAAGGAGATGAAGGCGCGGCCCACGGGGCACGGTTTCCCCCTGCCGAATGAGTATGGCGAAGCGCCGATGAATCTGGTGTTTGAGGGCGGGAAGACTTCTCTGGGTGAAATGATTGCTTCGACGGGGCACGGCATCCTGGTTACGCGACTGTGGTACATCCGCGAGGTGGATCCCTACGAGAAAGTTTTGACCGGCATGACGCGCGACGGCACATTTCTCGTGGAAGGCGGGCGTATCGCGGGCGGAATCCGCAATTTCCGATTCAATCAAGGAATTCTCGAAATGCTCTCGAAGGTTGAGGCCATGAGCCCGTCGGTGCGCGCGGCGGGCGAAGAGTCATTCGAGATGGTGGTGCCGGCGATGAAGGTGAAGGATTTCCACTTCAGCGAAGTCACGAAGTTTTAGGGGGCGTGAAGTCCTGCGCATTTGCGCTCAATTGAGCTAGAATCCCGCCTGTCAATTACAACTTGCGTATCTCTTGAGGGGGAGTGCCGCCATGCTCAACCGCGTCTCAGGATTCCTGCTGCGCCTTACCATCCTGATTTTGCTTGCCGCCATTCCGTGCCACGCGCAGGGGACAGTGGAAGACTATCGCCGCGCCACAAATTTCCTGGGAGCGAATGCCGCGCGGCTGCAGAGGCCCGGCGATGTCGCTCCAAGATGGATCAGCGGCACCAGCCGCTTCTGGTATCGGCTGGCGGCATTTGGCACGAAGCAATTTATTCTGGTTGATCCCGAGCAAAAGACCAAAGGACCCGCCTTCGATCACGAAAAACTCGCGGCGGCGCTCAACAGGGCCGCGCGGCGCGCGTACGAGGCGAACAACCTGCCATTCGATGCCTTCGATTTCAGCGCGGACGGGAAATCCATCACCTTCGATGCCGACCAAATCCGCTGGTCGTGCAACTTTCAGGAATATGGATGCCGGCGCGAGACCACGCCCGATATTTACGAAGTGCGCTCGCCCAGTGGGCGCTGGGCGGCGTTCGTGCGCAGCTACAACCTGTACCTTCGCGACACCTCCACGGGGCAGGAGATACAGCTCACGCGTGATGGTGAAAAAAACTGGGACTACGCCACGCCGGTCCCTTCGCTGGCGGCGATGGTCCGGCAGGGAACTGAAGTGCCGCGGGAAACCCCGGGAGTGCAATGGGCGCCGGATTCGTCAAAGCTCGTCACTTACCGCCTGGATTCGCGCAACGCGGGGCGCTTCAACAGCCTGCAGTTTGTGCCGCCGGACCAGATGCGCCCGAAGCCCTATTCCTACGTGTATCCGCTGCCCGGGGAAGCGCTGCCAACAGCGCAGCTCATCGTGTTCGATCCGCTCACCGGAAAGCGGGTGGATGTGCAAGGCCAGCCGCTGAATGTGTATTACTCCGGCGGAGCGGGGCGCATGACCTGGTACAAAGACAACAAGCGGTTTTTCTACTTGTGGGTCGAGCGCGGATACAAAGCGGGCGGCATTCATGAAGTGGACGCCGAGACGGGGCAGAACCACGCGCTGATGACGGAGCGCGCCGAGCCGCATGTGGATACCTACAACGCTGATTTCGAAGTGGTTGGCGAGGGCGCGGAAGTGCTCTGGGCATCCGACCGCGATGGATGGCTGCACATTTATCTCTATAACGGGAAGACCGGCCAGGTCGTGAACCAGGTGACGAAAGGGAATTGGGCGGTCAACAATATCATCCACGTGGACGAAAAGGCGCGGCAGATTTATTTCTCGGCGAACGGGCGCGAGGCGGGGGAGGATCCCTACCTTGCGCATCTCTACCGCATTCGCTTCGATGGCTCGGGGCTTGAGCTGTTGACGCCGGAGAGCGCGAACCATAACGCTTTTGTCTCGCCGGACGGAAAATACTTCGTGGACAACATCTCGCGGATCGATTTGCCGACGAAATCCTTGCTGCGCCGCTTGAGCGACGGCGGCACGGTGTTGCCTCTCGAGGAAGCGGACGTGAGCGGGCTCGTGAAGTTAGGGTGGAAATTTCCGGAGCCCTTCAAAGGGAAAACCGCCGATGGTGCGACGGACATTTATGGCCTGATCTGGCGCCCCACGAATTTCGACGCCACGAAGAAATATCCGGTCATCGAATATACCTACACCGGGCCGCACTCGCACTTCGTGCCGAAGGCATTCGGCGGGGCGCTGGGCACGCAACAATCCATGGCGGAGTTGGGGTTCATCGTGGTGATGATGGATGGACGCGGCACCACAGGACG
>JBGOTC010000305.1:0-3592 GCA_041476305.1 Terriglobia bacterium | reverse complement strand
TGCCACGCGCGGGTCCAGCACCTGGCGCGTGTGCGGCTCGTTGTGCGCCAGCACCGATCCATCTCCACTCACCACGCTCCTCAGGAACATCGGCTCCGCGCGTACGCCGGCTTCGGCAAAAGCCGTGTATCCCGCGGCCACCTGCAGCGGCGTCATTTCGTAAGCGCCGAGCGCCAGCGCGGGTGTCGGTTGGATTCCCGGATCGAGCCCCATGCGCCGCGCCACGTCCACAACGTGTGCGTAGCCGACAAGCTCCGCCACTTTCACCGTGGCCACGTTCAACGAATGGGTCATGGCCTCGCGCAGCGTCACCGGCCCCATGAACTTTTCGCCGAAATTGTCCGGCGTGTACTCCTTACCGTCGAAATTGAAAGTGGTGGGCTCGTCCATCACCGTCGTAATGGGGGTCACGATGGGCCCGATATTCTCCACCGCGTCGTCATACGCCGCCGCGTAAACAAACGGCTTGAACACCGACCCCGGCTGCCGCCGCGAGAGCACGCGGTTCAACTGGCTCTGCCCATAATCGCGCCCGCCCACCAGCGCCTTGATCTCGCCCGTCTTCGGGTCCAGCACAATCATGGCCACCTGCGCGTGCGGCACCGCCTCAGTGGATTTCTTCTTCGCCAGCTCTTTCTTCCACTTCGCGTAGCGGTTCGCCAGCAGCGCATCCACATTCTTCATTCCGATTTCCACGGCCAGCCCCGCGGCGCGTTGCAGCGCGGGGTCAAGCGTGGAATACACGCGGTAATTCTGCGAGAGCAGTTCCGCTTCCGTGAAGTGTTCGAGCAGGTCGTCCTTCATCATGTCCACGAAATAAGGAGCCGCGCCGCTGTCCAGTCCGCTGCGCACCAGACGCAGTGGCCGCTTCTTCGCCGCCGCGGCTTCTTCGGCGGTGATGAATTTGTCCTCGACCATGGCCGCCAGCACGTGGTCGCGGGATTCCGCCGCGCGTTCCGGGTGCATGTCCGAGCTGGAATAATGATTCGGGCGTCGGATGATGCCGGTGATGAATGCGGACTCCTCGAGCGTCAGTTGGCGGACGTCCTTGCCGAAATATGCCTGCGCCGCCTCGCCAAATCCGTGGATCGCGAAGCTCCCACGGTTGCCGAGGTAAATTTCGTTGGCATACAGCTCGAAAATCTGTTGCTTCGTGTAGCGGCGCTCCAGGATGAGCGCGACCATGGTCTCCGCCAGTTTCCGCCGCCAGGTGCGCTCCGTGCTGAAGAAGAAGCTGCGCGCCAGTTGCATATCCAGCGTGCTCGCTCCCTGCGCTTTCGAGCTGTGGCGAAGGTCCGCCCACGCCGCGCCCAGCACGCGGATCATGTCGAAGCCCGGATGCTCAAAGAAGCGCTTGTCTTCCGCCGCCAGCAGCGCGTTCACCAGCACCTTCGGTAAATCACTGAACTTCACCGGTCGGCGCTTCTCCCGCGATTGGTCAAATAGATTGGTCAAGAGCTCCGGCTCGATTTCCGCGCTCGAAATCGATCCCCCGGTGGCGATGGCGCGGATGTCGCGGATTTCGCGCCCGCCGAAATCCACGCGCAGCGCATTTCCTCCGCGAAAGTAGGAAGTTTTTCCCGGAACAATCTCCAGGGTGTTGCCATGGAGGGAGTAGTGGCCGGGTCCCGTGACATCCCCATCCCCGGTGTAGCCGCTGTGCTGGAGATAGGTGACCAGGTCGCCAGAGGATATCGCCTGCCCGACGAAGATGCGTCCCGGCGCGGTGAAGATTCCCGTGGTGTGCTGGAACGTGCTTCCGGAAAGCCGCCGGTCAATCATGCGGGAGTAGACGACGTAGTAGTAGGTAAAGACGGTCCCACCAACGATCAGGAGGGTGAGGAAAGTCGCGAGGATGATGAGACCCTTACGCGATGACCAGAATCCTTTGCCCAGGCGAATCCGCAAAACAGGATCTCCTCTCAAATCCCTTGCAATTGGAATTGTACCGAAAACGGGCTGGAGTTGCCGGAAAGCTCTTGCGCCGATGTCGTGAGGAAGGCGTTATTGGACAAGCGACTGGTTATCGGCGTCGGGAGTGAAATGCAGTTGCAGTTGGTAGACTTTCAGATCCACGTTCACTGTGTAATCCACGCGGATGTGAACTCCGCGGCTGTCGTTCTGCAGGATCTGGATGCTGTCCTTGCCGGCTTCGATGTTCAGGCTGCGAAGCTCTCTGACGACGGCTTCGGTGAGCGCGTCGTTGGTCATGGGCTTGCCGAGCGTGAAAAGGACTTCGGACTTCATCCAATCGCTCAACTGGTAGTTGGAAATATAGACCGGAAGAATCTTGATGGTGCAGAAAATCAGGGCGACTGCGAGCGCAAGCCAAATCAGGGTCTTCAATCTCGCGCCGCCGCGTTCGCTTCCACTTCCCATCTCTGCTGAGCGTGAAAACTGCGATTTTTCGCCGGCAATCATGGCAACTTCAGGCTAGCACCGGGTTCGCAGAGTGTCGAGGGTGCTGCCACAGTGGCATGGCGCGGGAGTTAACTCCCATTTCTCCAGGCGGACGGATCAGTAGGCCTTGCCGAAAATCGCGCGTTCCCTCGCGGGTTTCCCGCAATAAATGCACTTTCCTTCGCCAACCTTCTGCACCAATGGGATGCAGCGCATGGTGGCCTTGGTTTCTTCCTTGAACTTGGCTTCGCAATCGGCGCTGCCGCACCAGAAGGTGCGGGCGAATCCTGATTCGATGGCCTGTTTGAACTCCTCGTAATCCTTGGGTTCGCGCGTGCGCGCCTCGCGGAATTCCAGCGCCTTCTTGTGCATCGCGGCCTGAATTTCATTCAGGAGTTTGCCGACGGTTTCCGCGATGCCGTCCATGGAGCCGGGCGACTTCCCTTCCCGGCCCGGTCGGTCGCGGCGCGCCAGCATGACGCTGTTCTTGGCGAGGTCCTTCGGCCCGAGCTCGATGCGCAGGGGAACACCGCGCATCTCCCAATCGTTGAACTTGAAGCCGGGGCTTTGGCCCTCGCGCTCGTCGGTGATGGCGCGGAATCCCGCGGCGATGAGGGTGGCCTTCAATTTGCGCGCCGCCTCGATCACCTGGCCCTGCTCTTCTTCATTCTTGAAAATGGGAACGATGACCGCCTGATGCGGCGCGAGCTTGGGAGGCAGGATGAGCCCCTGGTCATCTCCATGCACCATAATGATGGCGCCAATGAAGCGCGTGGAGAGTCCCCATGATGTTGTCCAGCAGAATTGGTGCACGCCGCCCTTGTCGAGATACTTGATCTCAAACGCTTTGGAAAAGTTCTGCCCCAGATTGTGCGAGGTTCCGGCCTGCAGAGCCTTCCCATCGCCCATCATGGCTTCAATGGCATATGTGGTATCGGCGCCGGCAAATTTTTCGGAATCGGATTTGCGCCCGGGGATGACGGGGACCGCGGCGTCGTTTTCGGCGAAGTCCGCGTAGATATCCAGCATCTGGCGTGTTTCGGCCTCGCCCTCCTCGGCGGTGGCGTGGGCGGTGTGGCCCTCCTGCCAGAAAAATTCGAGGGTGCGGAGAAAGAGTTTGGTGCGCAGCTCCCAGCGAACCACGCTGTTCCATTGATTGATCAGCACCGGCAGGTCGCGATAGGACTGAATC
>JBGOTC010000304.1:0-3612 GCA_041476305.1 Terriglobia bacterium | reverse complement strand
GTTTCATTCGGCGGCGCCAACCGATAGTCATCCGCGGGTGAGGTTGCAAACCAGTTTTCGCTGTTCGCAATCGTCTCCGGCACCCACTCGGCGAGGAAAGCGCGCGGGTCGGGATCGTCAGCGCGCCCACCGATATGCTCGAGCCCCCATTCAAAGGGAAGAACGCGGCGGTTGTCGTCCTTGGTCCACCGGGCGTGCTCGTAGCGGCGAATGCGGTTTTCAAACAAAGGCATTTGGATGGTCACCCAGCTAGATTCAAGGTAGCCCCGAACGCAGCGTTTTAGTATCGCACAGGGAGCGGCCGGTGGTGTTAGCCATCGGGCACCACTGTACGCGCGCGCAATTGAGGCGGGCGGCGGCTTGTGGCACAGTGAAACAGTGATAGGCGCCGCGGCGTTTCTGATTGGACTGCTGATCGGGAGTTTCTTGAACGTATGTATTCTGCGGATTCCGCGGAAAGAATCTATCGTGACGCCGGCCTCGCATTGCCCGAAGTGCAATGCGGCCATCGCGCCGTATGACAACATTCCGGTCCTGAGCTGGCTCGCCCTCGGAGGCAAGTGCAGGAACTGCAAGGCGAGGATTTCCCCTCTGTATCCGGCGATAGAGCTGCTGACCGGCGCGCTCTTCTTCCTGTGTTACCGGAAGTTCGGATTGAACCTGGATGGAGCGCGATGGGCGGTGTTCTCGGCGCTGATCGTGGTGCTGACCGTGACGGACATCCGGGAACGAATCCTGCCCGATCTGGTGAATGTGAGCGGGTTCGTGATGGGCATGGCCTTCAGCCTCTTTACGCTGCCGAGTGACGGCGCGGCGTTGTGGCTCTCGAACCGCATGTTTGATTTTCCGCCACCGAGGGCGGCGCTCTCCTTTGTTGACGCGCTGTTGGGCGCGCTGGTCGGCGCCGGATTGCTTTGGATCGTCGGTGAGGGATATTTCCGGCTGCGCGGGAAAGAAGGCATGGGCCTCGGCGATGTGAAGATGATGGCAATGGTGGGCGCTTTCCTGGGATTGAAGCGGACACTGCTCACCGTTTTAATCGGGTCACTGCTCGGGAGCGTGATTGGAATTCTGATTGTTCTGCTCACGCGCAAGGGCCGCGACTACGAGCTTCCCTTCGGCGCGTTTCTGGGAGCGGGCGCACTGGTGGTCGTTTTCTTCGGGACGCCGATGTTGAACTGGTACCAGTCGCTGCTTTAGGCGCAGCAAGGTAATTGGAAATGCAGGCGGGAATCGAAAAACCGATTTCGTGGATTCTCTGGTTCGCGGCCGGATTCGGAATTCTTGCGGTCGTGCTCTTCCTTATCTACTTCACCTCCTCGGCAACCAAGAAACTCCTCGGCGTCAACAAGAAGGGAAAACCACTTTCGGAAAAAGGACCGCGGCCCCGCGACGACAATCCCGGCGCATTTATGACCGCCTCCATGCAGGCCGTCATCCACAAATTGAAAGAGCAGGAAAAGGAACTGGAGCGCCTGCACCGCGAGGAGAAGGAACGCGCCAAGCAGACGGAACGGCTGAGCGAAGCCGTTACGCGGAACATGCCGGCGGGATTGCTGCTCGTCAATTCCTCCGGGCTAATTTCCAGCGCGAACCCGGCGGCGGAAGCGGCGCTCGGAATCCGATCACTTCCCTTCCGCAAATACACCGAGGTGTTCGGGCCGGATTCCACATTGGCGAAAATGATCGCGAGCTGCCTGGAACAGGGCGGCACCTTCCGGCGCGAAGAAGTGGAATACACAACTCCCGCCAGTGAGTTGCGCCAATTGGGAGTGACCATTTCACCGATCACGAATGAGCCCGGAGAGGTCTCCGGCGCGCTGTGCCTGCTGAGCGATTTGACGGAGCTTGCCGGGCTGCACAAGCAGATCCAGATGAAGGAGAGCCTGGCGGCCCTGGGTGAACTCTCCGCCGGCATCGCGCACGAATTCAAGAATGCGCTGGCCACAATTTCCGGATACGCGCAGATGATCCGCAGCGAGGCCGGCAAGGGCGAACTGGCGGACAATGCCGAACGCATCCTGGAACAGACACGCTCCATCACGCACGTGGTGACGGAGTTCTTGAAATTTGCGCGTCCATTGAGCCTGGCCGACGAGGAAGTGCAGCTGCCGTCGCTGGTCACGCGCCTGGCAGAAGACATCCGCGAATCGCATCCGGGCGTAAACGTCACAGTGGAAGGGGACTTCAGCGAAATTTCCGGCGATGAAGCGCTGATCCGGCAGGCGTTGTTGAACCTGGTCCGCAATGCCGCCGAGGCCGCCGAGGGACAGTCCTTCGGCGGGCGCATTTCCCTGCACGGCAGCCTGGAATCCGGCCCCACGGGAGTGGCGCAGCGCATCTCCATCAACGATAACGGGCCGGGAATCCCCCCGGAGAGCCTGCCCAAGATATTTTTGCCCTTCTATACGACCAAGGCGCAAGGCACGGGCCTGGGACTGGCCATCGTGCAGAAGATCATCGTGCAGCACGGGGGCAGTGTGGAGGCCCGGAACCTCCCCGAGGGAGGGGCGGAGTTTATCGTTTGGCTACCAGCGAGGCGTGTGGGCACACAGGCCGTTGTTTCGTCGGCTGGACGCATCTAAACTGGATATGAGAAGCCCCTGCCGCAGGTCTGAAAGGGCCACGAAAATGAAACTTAAGAGCGCAATTATCGGCACACTCGGGTTTTCGCTGCTGGGCATTTCCGCGGGTGCACAGAACCCGCCCACACCGCCGCCCGCACAATCATCCCAGTCGTCAAACGGGCAACAAGCGGCGCCGAAGCCCGCGCAACAGCAATCCCTGGGAGATGCCGCGCGCAAGGCACGCGAGCAGCACAAGGACACCCCGCAGGCGAAGAAGTCTTTCACCAACGATGATGTCGCCTCCATTCGCAATAATGGTGTTTCCACAGTGGGCCAGCTCCCCGCTCCGCAGGCCGAAACGACTAAGGCGGGAACTCCGGCCCCGGAACCCAAGAAGGACGAGGCCTACTGGCGGAAGCGATTTGCGGAGGCGCGGCAGAAGCTGGCGCTGACGGAAAAGGAACTCGATATCCTGCAGCGCGAATTGAACCTGAATCAAACGCAATACTACTCCGATCCCAACCAAGCGCTGAAGCAGCAGTACAGCCGCGACGACATCAACGAAAAGACCAAGAAGATCGACGAAAAGAAACAAGAGATTCCGCAACTGCAACAGGCGTTGGTGGACATGCAGGACGAGTTGCGACGTTCCGGCGGCGCTCCCGGGTGGGCGAATTAGCACTGGCCCCATCCCGCAAGCTGAAAATCCATGGCTGAAACGATGCCCTACCCCGAGACAATCGCTGGCGCGGCTCCGACGGTATCCGCGGTGGCGCCCGCAAAGCAGTCAAAGAAAGAACCCATGACGGAGCCGCTGCTCCTCGTCGAAGACAAGAACGAATTGCGAGCCATGCTGCGCAAGGCGCTGGAGCGCGCGGGCTACACAGTGGAAGATGTCGCCGACGGCTCCACGGCCGTGACGAAAATTAAGGCGCGGAGATACCTGCTGGTGCTCACCGATTTGAAGCTTCCCGGGCGGTCGGGAATTGAAATCCTGCGCGAATCGAAACTGGCTGATCCGACAGTGCCGGTCATTCTGATCACC
>JBGOTC010000303.1:0-3643 GCA_041476305.1 Terriglobia bacterium | reverse complement strand
TGATGAGCGACTCGCTTATGGCACGTCTCTCATACCTTCCGGACGGGGTGAATGGAGCCGCTGCGCCTTTTCTTTACGTTGTCCAAAACGTCCCGGGCCGCGTTGGATCGCAAGAAGTAATTGTTGCCGGGACGTGGCTCGACAAGACTTCGCTGCTCTCACCCTGGTGGAAGATTTCCGGCGCGGCAATCACAGACAGGAATGACGAGAAGAATTGCTTGATCGGCCGCGATGTGGCGCGACAACTTGGTCTCTCCGTCGGGTCTCACATACCACTGGGGTTCACGGACCGCAGCCGCATGATGATTTGGGACTTGACGGTCGCGGGCATCATCAATTCCGGCGGCCAGGAGGACAGTCAGATCATCGTCAATCTTGCCGTGGCGCAGGGACTCGCGAGGCAGGTGGGAAAGATTGGGCTCGTGCAGCTGAGCATTCCGGGGACGCCGAGTGAAATAGAGGCGGCCATTACAAAGCTCAGCGCAGCGCTGCCGGACCTTGAGGTTCGTCCCGTGCCGCAGTTGGCGCAGGCGGAAGGCAAATTGCTTGTTAGCCTTCGTGGACTGATTTTCTTCATGGTGGTGCTGATCCTGGTGCTTACTACGCTTTGTGTGTTCGCGAGCATGGCGGCGCTGGCGATGGAACGCCGCCGCGATGTGGGATTAATGAAGGCCATCGGCGCGCCGATCTCGCGTGTGATGTCCATTTTCCTGACTGAAGCGGGGGCGCTGGGGCTTGTGGGCGGGCTGATTGGATACGCGGCAGGGATAGCGCTTTCGCGATGGATTGGGCAGACGGCATTCCACGTGTCCATTAACGCGCGGCTGGAAGTTTTGCCGCTGGTGGTGGCGCTGATGGTTGGCGTTTCTTTGGCGGGAGCGTTCCCGCTGCGATTGCTGGGGCGCGTGCGTCCAGCAGTGATTTTGCGAGGAGAGTAATGGCGCCATTGGTCGAAGTCATCGGGCTTGGGAAGCGGTTCGGAGACGTGCGCGCGCTCGAAGATTTCAGCTTCGAGGTCGCCGCGGGCGAATGGATCGCCATCATGGGGCCCTCCGGGTCGGGGAAGACGACTCTCATCAATATTCTCGGGGGCCTGGACCGTCCGACCTCCGGCGTAGCGCGCGTTGACGGGATGGACGTGAGCTCGCTAGATGAATCGGAGCTGAACCGATACCGCGCGGAGAAAATCGGCTTTGTGTTCCAGCAGTACCACCTGGTGCCGTATTTGACTGCGGTGGAAAACGTGATGCTGGCGCAATATTTTCACAGCATCACGGATGAAGCGGAGGCGACACGCGCATTGGAGCGCGTGGGGCTGGGCGACCGGCTGCGTCACCTGCCTTCACAACTTTCCGGAGGGGAGCAACAGCGCGTGGCGATTGCGCGGGCGCTGATCAACCATCCGAAACTGATCCTTGCCGATGAGCCCACCGGCAACGTGGATGAAGCGAATGAAGAAATTATCCTCAATTTGTTCCGCGAATTACATGCCGCGGGACACACGATCCTCGTGGTGACGCACGACCCGAGCATCGGGCGACTGGCCGACCGGCGGATTGAACTGGCGCACGGGCGACTCTCGCAGATCACGGTCTTTTCGCAGGAAGATGAAGTGCGGTTCGATCACTTGCTGGAGCAACTGTGGGTCTGCGCGGAAGAGGGCACCCCGGTGGACATCCAAAGCATGAGGACGCCGGAGGAGATTGACCCGGTGAGGATGCTGGGGCGCATGGCGGATTTGAAACTCGTGGAGCTGGGCGGTGGGGAAGTGCATTTCACCGAGCGCGGGAAGGGGCGCGCGCGGGATGTTATCCGCCGACACCGTCTGGCGGAGCGGTTGTTTACCGACACGTTCGATATTTCCGATCCCGAAGCACACTCCGATGCCTGCAAATTTGAACACATCATCAGCCCGGAATTGGATCAGCGGATATGCACATTCTTGAATCACCCGAAGACCTGTCCGCACGGAAATCCCATTCCGCCGGGAATGTGCTGCCCCTCGCGCTGAATCTTTTTAGGGAACTCCATCTGCTAACATGGATTTGTGATGCCGTCCCTAGTTGACAATCGCAAGAAGCCATCGAGCGTGAAGATCCATGTCTCGACCGGCAAAGGCGTGGACATTGCCTGGGCTGATGGGCACGCGAGCCACTACGATTTTGTTTATTTGCGTGAAGAGTGCCCGTGCGCGACGTGCAATGACGAACGCGCGAAGAAGGCGGACGCTCCGGCCGTTGCGCCGGCGGCTCCCTCACCATTGCAGATGTTCAAGCCGAAGCCCGGGGCGCGGGCGGCGCAGGCCGTGGGGCATTACGCGATCAAGATTGATTTTACGGACGGACATTCGACGGGAATCTACAGTTACGATTATCTGCGGACCATCTGTCCATGTGAGGAGTGCGCGAAGGCGTACCGCGCCGTGGACTGAAGCCGCGGGGGCTAAAGCCCACCAACGGTTGAATCTGTTCGGCACGACTGAAGTCGTGCCCTCCCGGGATTAGCTCTTCGAGGACAAGGGACCCCATTGGCCGCCGAGTGAAAAGTCGGAGCTCGATCTCCGACCCCCCAAGCTACGGCCGGCTTGATTCAGTGCCGCGGTTATAACCGGCGGAACATCGAGCTTGCGCCATTGCTGGACAGAGAAGCGCACTTCATGCGAGCATGACTTCCTGCAAATCCACCCACCCGGGTCAAATGGGAAACATACCAAACCTTCCGAAGGGTGACCGCGCGCGCATTGTGACGTTACCGCGCGTCCTCGTGGCCACCACGGCCATGCTCACCTTTATTTCCTTCTGGCGGGCCGCGGCAATTGTGCTCAACGACATGGGCTCCTCGGCGTTCTACGCGGGGGCAATCGCGGAACACTTCATCGGGAAAACGGCGCCGTGGTTCAGTCTCGCCATCATGGTTCTTTCCTACGCAGTCCGCGCCGTTTACATCGAGAGCTGCAGCATGTTTGTGCGCGGTGGCGTGTACCGTGTGGTGAAGGAAGCCATGGGGTCGACCCTGGCGAAAATATCCGTATCGGCGCTTCTGTTTGATTACATCCTGACGGGGCCGATCAGCGGCGTTTCATCGGGACTCTATCTGGTGGGGTTAATAAACGATCTTCTCCACTATGCGCACGTGAATGTTGTTTTGCCAAACAATTCCGCGGCGGCCTTCTTTGCCATCTTGGTAACAGTTTATTTCTGGTGGCAGAACATCAAGGGGATCCCCGAGTCGAGCGAAAAAGCGCTTCGCATCATGTATGTGACCACAGTGATGGTAGTGATGATGCTCGGCTGGTGCGGGTACACGCTCTGGGTGCGTGGCGCGCATCTTCCGCCGTTGCCAAGCCTTTCAAATATCCATTACTCCGATGACGCCCTGGGTTGGTTGAAGAATTCAAGCCTTCCCTACACAGTGGGGTTCATCGGCATTTTGATTGGCCTCGGCCACTCCGTGCTGGCGATGAGCGGCGAAGAGACAATGGCGCAGGTGTATCGCGAAATTGAAGCGCCCAAGTTGCGGAACCTGGAAAAGGCCGGATTTGTCATATTTACGTACTCACTCCTTTTCACCGCCGGTGTGGCGTTTTTTGTTGTGATGATCGTTCCCGACTCGGTGCGCAGCAGTTTCTTTGGCAATCCCATCG
>JBGOTC010000302.1:0-3649 GCA_041476305.1 Terriglobia bacterium | reverse complement strand
TGGAGCGCATCGGGGTCTTCGTAGATTGGGTGCCCTCCGCTGTGGCCGCGCTCGCGCGCTCTTTGCATCTCACTGGCGTACAGCTTCATGGCAGTGAGCCGCCGGAAGATATCGCGACGCTTGCGAGACACGGTCAGGTGGTGAAGGCCATCGCAGTAAGAGAAGGCTTCAAGCTCTCAGCTCTTCGCCGCTACCACGGCGCGGATGCCATCCTGCTCGAAGGGTTCCGCCGCGGCTTTCATGGCGGAGCAGGGGCCATCATGGATTGGAAATTGGCGCGGCAAGCGGGCCGCTACGCGCGCATTGTTCTCGCGGGCGGCTTGACGCCGAAGAACGTCGCCGAGGCCATCCGGGCCGCACGGCCCTACGCCGTTGATGTTGCCACCGGATTGGAATTGAGGATTGCGAAGAAAGATCCCGCGCTGGTTCGCGCATTTATGCGCGCCGTCGAATCGACGCGAGGAAGAGTGAATCGTTAAATGAACGCACCAGCACAAACCTGGCCGGACACGAAGGGCCGCTACGGCCCCTATGGCGGCAGCTATGTTCCGGAAACGCTGATGGCTCCGGTGGAGGAGCTGACCCGCGCCTACGAAGCGGCGAAGCGCGATCCGAAATTCCGCGCTGAGTTTGAGGATCTGCTTCACAATTTTGCCGGACGCCCCACGCCCCTGCAATTCGCGGCGCGGCTCACCGCCCACCTGGGCGGCCCGCGCATTTATCTGAAGCGTGAGGACCTTCTGCATACCGGCGCGCACAAGATAAATAACTGCATCGGCCAGGGATTACTCGCGGTGCGTATGGGCAAGCCGCGCATTGTCGCGGAAACCGGCGCGGGGCAGCACGGCGTCGCCTCGGCCACCGTCGCCGCGCGCCTCGGCCTCGAATGCGTCGTGTACATGGGCACCGAGGATATGGAGCGCCAGCGCCTGAATGTTTCACGCATGCGCATGCTCGGCGCCCAAGTCGTCGGCGTGGATTCCGGCAGCCGCACGCTGAAAGACGCCATCAACGAAGCCATGCGCGACTGGGTCACCAACGTCCGCACCACGCATTACCTCCTCGGTTCCGTGCTCGGCCCGCATCCTTATCCGCAGATGGTTCGCGATTTCCATTCTGTGATTGGCGTGGAAGCGCGCGCCCAGATTCTCGCCGCTGAAAACCGCTTGCCCAGCGCGCTCTATGCCTGCGTTGGCGGCGGCTCAAATTCCATCGGCCTGTTTAGCGCGTTTCTTTCCGATGCCTCCGTGAAAATGGTCGGCGTTGAAGCGGGAGGCACGGGTCATGCACTGGGTGAACATGCCGCGCGTCTCGCCGCTGCTCAAGGATTCGCAGGAGCGAAGCCCGGCGTCCTCCATGGGACCTACACTTACGTCTTGCAGAATGCGGACGGACAAATCGCAACGACCCATTCCATTTCCGCGGGGCTCGATTATCCCGCTGTGGGCCCGGAGCACGCCTGGCTTGCTGAGCAGGACCGCGCGGAGTACGCGGCTGTCAGCGACAGCGCCGCGCTGGAAGCCGCGCGGACCCTCTCTCGCCTCGAGGGGATCATCCCCGCTCTTGAGAGCGCGCACGCCGTGGCCCTCTTGATCGAACGCGCTTCCACGATGCCCCGCGATTCCGTCGTCATCCTGAATGTCTCTGGCCGCGGTGATAAGGACATGGAAACGTACGCGAAGGCATGGAAATAATTCCGATGGCACTGGCCGCTACATCCACGACTCGTATTGCCCGGCGCTTCGCCGAGCTTGCGCGCGTGGGCGAGCTTGGCCTCGTCGCCTACATCACCGCCGGCGATCCCTCGCTCGACGCCACGCTCCAAATTGTTCTCGCCGCTGCCGCTGCGGGCGCGGATGTCGTAGAGCTTGGAGTTCCCTTCAGCGATCCGCTCGCCGATGGCCCCACCATTCAGCGGGCCAGTGAGCGCGCCCTTCGGGCTGGAGCATCTCTTAAGGGGGTTCTCGATCTCGTCGCCGCCATTCGCCGCGAGAGCCAGGTACCGCTCGTCCTGTTCAGCTATTACAATCCTGTTCTGCAAATGGGCCTCGCCAACTTCGCTGAGCGCGCCACAAGAGCCGGGGCCGATGGCGTGCTCATCACCGACCTCACGCCTGAAGAGGCCGGCGATTACCGCGCCGCGCTCCACACGCGCGGGCTCGACACCATTTTTCTCGCCGCGCCCACGACCACCGAGGAGCGAATTCGCCGCATCGCCGACGCCTCCACGGGGTTCCTCTATTTGATTTCCCGCACCGGCGTCACCGGCGCGCGCGAGAATCTACCGGAGGATTTGCCGGCGTTGATCCGCCGCGCGCGCGGAGCCACAAAACTGCCGCTCGCTGTCGGCTTCGGCATTTCGCTCGCCGGTCACGTTTCGATTCTGGGTGGACTTGCTGATGCCGCCGTCGTCGGCTCCGCGCTGGTGGAAGAGATCGAGCGCGCCGCTTCACCCGCCGCGGCCGCCTCCGCCGTTGCCGCGCGCATTCGCACGTTTAAGGAAGCCGCGGGACGCGGGCTGAGCCGCCGCGAAACGGGAGCTTGAGTTGGAAGACAAGAAAAGCATCGCCGATTGGCGCCGCCGCATTGATGAGATCGACCGCCAACTGGTCGTCCTGCTCAACGAGCGCTCCAATTGCGCCATGGAAATCGGCCGCATAAAACATGACGAGAATTTGCCCGTCTATCAGCCGGAGCGTGAAAAGGAAGTGCTCGCGAACGCCGTGGGAGGGAATAGTGGCCCGCTACCGGACGATTCCATCCGCCGGCTTTTCGAGCGGATCCTCGACGAGGCGCGTTCCATCGAACGGAAAGTAATGCAGAAGGGCGGCGGGCCGGACCACGACAGACCAGCGCGCAAGGATTCCACGGGGAGATAAACATGGTTGTTGTGATGCAGCAGGGAGCAAGCGACGAGCAGATTCAGAATGTCATCGACCATCTCGTCGCGCTGGGGTTTGATGTGCACCGCTCGACGGGCGCCTCGCAGACCGTTCTGGGCGCGGTCGGCGTCCGCGCCGATTACGATCCCCGCGAATTTGAATTGCTGGAAGGCGTGCGCGAGGTCGTGCGCATCACCCAGCCCTACAAACTTGCCAGCCGCGCCTTCCGCGAGGAAGGCACCATCGTCAAGCTCCCTCGCGGCGTGACCATCGGCGGTCCCGAAGTCGTGGTGATGGCCGGTCCGTGCTCCGTGGAATCTGCCGAGCAGATTGAGAATATCGCCGGCAAGGTGGCGCGCGCCGGCGCAAAAATCCTTCGCGGCGGCGCGTTCAAGCCTCGCACCTCGCCCTACAGTTTCCAGGGCATGGGCGAAGGAGCCCTGGAACTCTTGCGCAACGCCGCGGACCGTCACCATCTGCTGGTCGTCAGCGAGGTGATGGATCCCTCCCAGGTGGCCATGATGCTGCCCATGGTGGATATTCTCCAGGTCGGCGCGCGCAACATGCAGAACTATCATCTGCTTCGCGCGCTCGGCGAAGTCACCAAGCCCGTCCTGCTCAAGCGCGGGATGTCCGCCACCATCGAGGAACTCCTTCTCAGCGCCGAATACATCATGGCCGGAGGGAATTACGACGTCATCCTTTGCGAGCGCGGCATCCGCACCTTTGAGACCTACACGCGCAATACTCTCGATATCGCCGCCATT
>JBGOTC010000301.1:0-3682 GCA_041476305.1 Terriglobia bacterium | reverse complement strand
CAAGATTCTTCATGTGGCCCTGGCGGTTGGCGACAGTCTCTTGATGGGCGCCGACGCTTTCCCGAGGAAATATGAGCAACCGAAGGGCTTCCAACTCCTGCCGGGGATCGAGGATCCGGCGGACGCAGAACGAGTCTTTCAGGCACTGGCCGAAAAAGGAACGGTGCAGCTGCCGCTCCAGGAAACTTTTTGGTCCACGCGATTCGGCATGGTGATGGATCAATTCGGAGTGTCCTGGGAGATTCACTGCCAACAAACGCAGCCTTGAGCCACGCGCAAGTGGTGGCCCCCCTTCCCCGCCCCCTCACCAGAGCAAAATGCAATACCTAAGTATTCGCTTGACAATTATCCACGGGCGGGCAATACTTAAGTGTCCACTGCACTAACAAACCCGGAAGAACAAACGAGTGGTTGCAAGGGCATTCGACAAACGCAGGGACCAGGAAAGGAGTAGAATTCATGAACAAACGATCGGTCACTCACGCCACTTTCGTTATTGAACGAAGTTATCCCGCGGCACCGGAACGCGTGTTTGCCGCATTCGCCGACCCAGCCAAGAAACGCCGCTGGTTCGCGGAGGGGCCCCAAATCGAGGAGTTCGAGATGGAATTTCAAGTGGGAGGCCGGGAGCGAAAACGATTTCATTTCACTCAAGGGCCCGCGTGCACGAACGACGCGATCTACCTGGACATTGTTCCCCATCGCCGCATCGTGTTTGCCTACACCATGGCGATGGGAGAGGTCCGTTTTTCCTCGTCGCAGGCCACGGTGGAATTCATTGCCAGCGAACGCGGCACCGACCTCATCTTCACCGACCAGGGCGCCTACTTTGAAGGGGCGGATGGACCTCAAGTACGCGAAGCAGGGTGGGGCAAGCTTTTGGAACAACTGGCGAGCGCGGTTGCGAAGTAGCTCGCTAGTGATCCGGAAAGGCTAAGACCATGCTCAATCAAAGAGCCAACATTGGCCGTGTATTCCACGCGCTGGGCGATCCCACGCGGCGGGCAATTGTGGAGAAATTGAGCGCCGGCCCCGTTACCGTTTCAAGATTAGCCAAGCCGCTGCACATTTCACTGGCTGCGGTGGTGCAACACCTGCAGTTGCTGGAAGCGAGCGGGCTGGTGCGCACCGAAAAGGTCGGGAGGGTCCGCACCTGTCGCATCGAAACCAGGGGGCTTACGGTGGCGGAGCGATGGATTAACGAACGGCGGTCGCTCTGGGAGAGACGGCTCGGTCGGCTGGGAGAATTACTCGCCGAGCCGGAGGAAGACTGACCGAGGAAATGCGTTCGAGCGCTTCACGCGCCGGCCGCGTTCGCTGACGGATGCCGGGCACGCGAATGAATCCGGAGTAGAAGGGGTCAATCCTCGCGCAGCGCGCGCATCGGATCGATGCGTGCCGCGCGCCAAGCCGGCAAGAAGCATGCGGCCGCCGCCGCGACAATCATGACCAGGGCCGCGGATCCGAACGCCTGGGGGTCGCGCGGGCTCACGGTGAAGAGCAAGTTTGCAATCAACCGCGTCAAGGCCATCGAGGCAATCACGCCGAGGACAACGCCCCCAGCGGTCAGCGCAAGGCCCCGTGCCATCACACTCCATAACAAGTTTGAAGGGCTGGCACCCAACGCCATGCGCAGACCCATCTCACGTTTGCTTTGCGCCACGGAGTAAGACATCACTCCGTAAAGCCCGATGGCCGCCAACAGCAATGCCAGCCCGCCCAGGACGGATAAGAGAAAAACGGAGGTGCGTTGCGTCCAAGTGGAGCGAGTGACCTGCTCCGCCATGGTGATGACTTCATGGGGCGCCAGGCCGGGATCCAGCGCGTGCATTTCCCGGGCCAGCAGCGGCATCATCGCTTCGGGAGGCAATTGCGTCCGGATATTGAGGCTCGTCCGGCTTGAAAAATTCTGACGGAGAGGAACGTAGAAAAACGACTTCGGCGTTTCTGTAATTCTTCTGTACTTCGTTAGCTTGGCCACGCCGACCACGGTCATCCACAGGCCTTTGACCTGCAGACGCCGGCCAACGGGATCCCTGCCGCGCCAGTAGAGCGCGGCCATGGTTTCGTTGATCACGGCGACGAGCCGGGCGGATTCGTTGTCGTTGCGAGTGAATTCCCTGCCGGAGACAAGCGGGATTCCCATGGTTGCAAGATATCCGGGGCCCACTTCGTCAAATTCGACAACGGGTTGTTCGCCGGGAGGAAATGGAAAGCCATCGACATCAATGAGGGCCGAGGAAAATCCGCGGCCAAGGAACATGGGCGTGATTTGAGCGAAGGCAGCCGATTCCACGCCCGGGAGCGCCTGCACACGATTGATGAGTACTTCCTGATAGATTTTTGCGTGTTCGTTGTCGTACCCCGCGCCGAGCAGGTCAACGCCGGTGGTCAACACGCCTTGCGTCGAAAAACCCGGGCTGGCGGTCTGGATTTTGAGAAGGCTTTTCAGAAGCAAGCCTCCGCCAACCAGCAGGACAAAACTAAGCGACACCTGGACGAGGACCAGAGTCGAGCGGACCCAGGACTTTCCATGGCCACCGACGACTCCCCCCATTTCGGATTTCAGCGCGTCGGCAAGATTGACCTTGCTGGCTTGAATCGCGGGAACCAGGGCGAAGAGCAGAGTCGAAAGAAAACAAACCGCGGCGCTGACGGAAAGGACGCGCCAATCGATTTCGCCCGGCAAGAAGACGCTGATCCCGCCCGTTGCCGGGAAAAAGGCAACGAGCAAGTGGCGGCACCAATTCGCGAGAAGAAGGCCAGCGGCTGTGGCGACACCGGAGAGGATGAGGCCTTCGGTGAGGAGCTGCCTGATCAGGCGCCCGCGACCGGCGCCGATGGCGAGGCGAACCGTCACTTCATGGCGTCGCGCGAAGGACCTGACCAGCAGCAGGTTGCCGACATTCGCCGAAGCAATGAGAAGGACAAAGATCACGACAACGAGCATGATTCCAAGCGTAGGGAGCATGGTGCCGGCGCCATTGAACGGAGTCTGCCACAGGGGCCACAACTTGAGACCGCGACTCCGGTTCGTCGCGGGAAAATCGTTTTCCAACCGTTTGGCCACGGCCGATAATTCCGCCTGAGCCTGGGCGAGAGCGACTCCGGGCTTGACGCGCACAAAAGATTCGACCCATCGGGCACCGCGATCGTCCAGTTTGTAACCGCCAGATTCAAATGCTTCTTCCATGGACGCAGGGACCCAGAACTGAATCGAATAGCCAACGAAGGTGCCGTAGAAACCATCCGGGGCGACTCCCACGATGGTGTGCAAGACACCGTTGAGACGCTGGGTTTTGCCGATGATATTGGGGTCACTTTGAAACTTATCTCTCCACACCTGATAACTGACTACTGTCACCGGATGTGTATTGCGCCCCACCTCCTCCGACGGTTCAAATCCGCGGCCCAGGAGCGGGCGGATGCCGAGGGCGTCAAAATAATTTGAGGAGACGATGAGGCCCGTGGCGCGCTCCGAACGGTCGCCAATGCTGAGCGTGGTTCCCATTATTTTGCTGACGATGATTGAGTCCACCAGTGCGCAGTTGTTTCTCAAATCAACGATGTCAGGCCAGGAAACGCCCACTATTTCTGAAGTGTTATGAGAAGTTCCCGTGAGCGCATACATCCTTTCCTGGTGAGCGACCGCCGGGTAGGGACGGAACAGGATCCCTTCAAT